>JBEVMD010000043.1:0-4143 GCA_040508835.1 Duganella sp.
TGTCGGTGATGAAGGCCTCGTCGGTGCCCGGCTTGAGGCGCAGCTTCGGCGTGCCGCCGATCTTGGCCAGCGCGCGAGTGACCGAGGCGCGCGCCATCGGCAGCACTTCCACCGGCAGCGGGAACTTGCCCAGGGTTTCCACCAGCTTGGAGCCGTCGGCGATGCAGACGAACTGCTTCGCCACCGAGGCCACGATCTTTTCGCGCGTCAGGGCCGCGCCGCCGCCCTTGATCATGGCGCCGCTGTTGTCGATCTCGTCGGCACCGTCCACGTACACCGAAATGGATTCGACGTCGTTCAGGTCACGCACTTCGATGCCGTGGCCGCGCAGGCGCGCCGCGGTCGCTTCCGACGACGCCACGGCACCCTTGATGGTGTGCTTGATCTTGGCCAGCTCGTCGATGAAGAAGTTGGCGGTGGAGCCGGTGCCGACGCCGATGATTTCATTGTCCACCACGTAATCGATGGCGGCGCGGGCTACGGCTTGTTTCAGTTCGTCTTGGGTCATAATGTTTTAATAAGAAGGGAAAAGCGGGGATAGTGGGTACAACCGGGACTGCAACTTCGTGGCGCTATTTTAACGGATTGCCGTTGCCGCCAAGCCGAGTATGCGAGAATGGCTGATACAGCCAGCCCGGAGGGGACGATGACGGACGTATCAAGCGCGCAAGCGAAAACCGTGTTGATTGTCGACGACAGCCGCGTCTCGCGCATGATGGCGCGCCAGTACATCCTGCACTTGCAGCCCGGCTGGCAGGTGGTGGAAGCGGCCACCGGCGAGGAAGCGCTGACCATGGCGCGCGATACCATACCCGACCTGGTGCTCATGGACGTCAACATGCCCGGCATGGGCGGCATCGCCGCTGCCGAGCAATTGCGGCGCGAGTCCGCCACGCTGCCCATCTCGCTGCTCACGGCCAACGTGCAGTCCGCCACGCGCGAACGGGCCGAAGCGCTGGGCCTGGGCTTCATGGAAAAGCCGATCACCGAGGCGCGCATCGCTCAGCTGCTGGCACTGGCAGGAGGCTGACATGGTCGAACTGTCCGAACTGGAAAACGACGCCCTGATCGAAATCTTCAACATCGGCGTCGGCCAGGCTGCCGCCTCGATGAGCGCACTGGTCAACGAGGCGGTGCGCATGTCGGTGCCGTCGATCAGCTTTCTCAACCGGGTCGAAGCGGCGCGCCTGCTGGGCAGCCGGATCGCCAGCGAAGCCGAGGCGCCGGACCGCATTTGCGGCGTCAGCCAGCATTACGAGGGCGCGTTCGATACCGACGCCATCCTCATGTTCCCCGAAGATAAAAGCCTGGAAATCGTGCGCCTGATGGTGGGCGAAAGCGTGCCGCTGGCCGAGCTCACCGACATGGAGCAGGAAGCCATGTGCGAGATCGGCAACATCATCCTCAACGCCTGCATCGGCACCCTGGCCAATATCTTCCAGCAGGAATTGCGCGGCTCGCTGCCCGAATACCACGTGGGCACCAGCGATGAAATCCTCGGCGCCTCGGGCACCGAGCCCGACAGCGTGGTGCTGATGCTGCACATCGACTTTGCGCTCGACAAGCACCAGATCCAGGGCTACGTTGCCTTTGTGCTCGATGTCTCCGCCTTGCACGATCTGAAAGAACAGATCAACCGCTACATCGCGCGCGCGATGGGACAGGCCTGAGGTGGCCATGGCGCAGGCACAACAGTTGGCGCTGCTGCACAGCGTGGTCAACGCGGTGAACCTGGGCGCTGTCGTGCTCGACCACGAGCGGCGCGTGGTGCTGTGGAACGACTGGATGGTCAAACATGCGCAACTGGCGGCCGCGCAGGCGCTTGGCGCCGATTTCCTGACCCTGTTCCCCGCCCTGCAAGGCGGCCGCGTGGACACGGCCATCGGCCAGGCGCTGCAGAACAATTTCAACTCGCTGCTGTCGCAGTCGCTCAACAAGGCGCCGTTCCCGCTGTATGCCAATGCGGCAGCGGCCGCGCACGCCGAGCGGCTGCAGCAGGCGGTGGCGGTCACGCCCATCGCCATGGCCGGCGCGCCGCGCTACTGCCTGATCCAGATCACCGATGTCAGCATTGCCGTGGGCCGCGAAAAACTGCTGCGCGAACAGACCATGGTGCTGCGCTCGCAAACGTTTTCCGACGGCCTGACCGGCATCGCCAACCGCCGCCATTTCGACGTGGCGATGGAACGCGAGCACCGGCGCGCCCGCCGCCACGGCACGCCGCTGTCGCTGCTGATGATCGATATCGACCACTTCAAAGCCTACAACGATCACTACGGGCACCAGAAAGGCGACCAGTGCCTGATCCAGGTGGCCGCCGCGCTCGCTGCCATGCTCAAGCGCTCGAACGACCTGATGGCGCGCTATGGCGGCGAAGAGTTCGCCATGATCCTGCCCGATACCGATAGCGCCCAGGCCGCGCAGATGGCGCAATCGATCCGCGCGCGCGCCCAGGAACTGGCGCTGCCCCACGCCCACGGCGGCGATGCGGGCGTGGTGACGGTGAGCATCGGCGTGGCCACGCGCCGGGCCGATGCGCAGCTCGATATCGAAGCGCTGATCGGCGCGGCCGACCGCGCGCTGTACCAGGCCAAGCGGCGCGGCCGCAATCGCGTCGAGGTAGTACCGTAGGACCACATGGAGGAACTGCATGCGCTTCAAATTCGAGACCCGACGCCACGGCCGCTGCCAGGCCGACGCGGAACAGCGCGGAGAAAAGATCGCCATCGACATCTGGTGGGACGAGAACAGCGACCCGAAGCGCGTCGCTTACGTGCTGCACATCAAGGATCTCCCTTTGCCCAGGCAAATCCCCGAAGGCGGCGCCCTGCAGGACGCGGTGCGCATCGCCGTCAATCATTTCGAATCGTTCAAGACCAAGGACGGCGACGACTTCGAATTCCACTGCAGCCGCATCACCATGCGCTGGAATGGCAAGCTATATAACAAGATGGGCGGCTAAAACGACGCCGCAGCGTCGTTTTTGTCAGTAACTTAAATCCGCAGGCCGCTGGCCGCCTTGGCCAGGTCGGTGATGCGGTCCCAGTCGCCGGCCGCAATCGCGTCTTTCGGGGTCAGCCACGAGCCGCCCACGCACGCCACGTTTTTCAGCTTGAGGAACTGGCCGGCCGTCTCTTGCGAAATGCCGCCGGTGGGGCAGAAGGTCACGTCCGGCAGCGGGCCGGCAATCGCGCTCAGCATCCCGACGCCGCCCGCCGGCACGGCCGGGAACAGTTTCAGCTGCCTGAAGCCATGCTCGCGCGCAGCCATCACTTCGGATGGCGTCATCACGCCCGGCAGCAGCGGCAGGCCGCTGCGCTTGGCCGCTTCGATCAGGGCGGCCGTCAGGCCGGGCGACACGCCGAACACGGCGCCGGCGTCGCGCGCGGCGGCAAATTCTTCCGGCGCCGTCAAGGTGCCGACGCCCACGATGGCGCCTTCCACGGCCGACATGGCGCGGATGGCGCCCAGGCCGTGTTTGGTGCGCAGGGTCACTTCCAGCACCCGGATGCCGCCGGCGACCAGCGCCTTGGCCAGCGGGACCGCGTGTTCGGGTTCGTCGATCGCGATCACCGGGATCACGGCGGAAGTACGCATAATGTCGAGCAGGGTCATGGTCATGATTTACGCTTCTTTCTTCATCGAGAAATCTTCATCGGAACCCGGCACGGTATTACCGACCGGATCTTTGTCGTGCAGGCCGACGACGGTGGGAATCGGCGACGGCAGCGGGAACGTGGTGGCGCCCTTTTCTGCTTCGGAAACGCTGTGGCGGAACATGGCAAACAGCTCGCGGCCCATGCCCACGCTGTTGGGCGTGAGGTCGGCCGTGGCTTGTTCGCGGGCGTTCCACTCGGCCGTCTCCACCAGCGCCTCCAGCGTGCCGGTGCGGGCGCACACGCGGATGACGTCGCCATCGCGCACGCGGCCGAGCGGACCGCCGGCCAGGATTTCCGGCGACACGTGGATCGCTGCCGGCACCTTGCCCGACGCGCCCGACATGCGGCCGTCGGTCACCAGCGCCACGTGGCGGCCGGCGTCCTGCAGGTTGGCCAGCGCCGGGGTCAACGCGTGCAGTTCCGGCATGCCGTTGGCGCGCGGGCCCTGGAAGCGCAGCACGGCGACGAAATCGCGGTCGAGCTG
>JBEVMD010000398.1:0-8518 GCA_040508835.1 Duganella sp.
CGGCGGGCTTTTTGCGTTTGTTTTACGCGTCAAGCCCGATTCAATTGCTTTTCTCATGGCAATATTGTCAAAAACAAAGTAATGTTACAGAAGTGTTGCGCGCGGTAACAGGATTTTTTGTTGCCCGTTGTTAATAGCAATGACTAAGACTACAATCGAAAAATCTACGGTAGTGCCATCTTTTTTGCGGAATGCGCCCATGTCTTTTCTGTCCCCTGCCTCGCCCAAGCTAGCACCATGGAAAGTCCTGCTGGTCGACGATGAGCCCGATATCCACGACATCACCAAGCTGACGCTGAGCCGCTTCCGCCTCGACGGCCGCGCGCTCAGTTTTGTGCATGCCTACAGCGGCGCCGAAGCGAAAGAGGTGCTGGCGCGCGAGTCCGATATCGCGCTGGTGTTTCTCGACGTGGTCATGGAAAAAGAGGACAGCGGCCTGGAAGTGGCGCGCTGGATGCGCGAAGACCTGAACAACCAGTTCACCCGCATCGTGCTGCGCACCGGCCAGCCGGGCCAGGCGCCCGAGGAACGCGTGATCGTCAACTACGACATCAACGACTACAAGGAAAAGACGGAACTGGACCGCACCAAGCTGTTCACCACCACCTTTGCCGCGCTGCGCGCCTACCGCGACATCATGAAGGTGGAAGAAGCGCGCCGCGTCCAGCTCAATTATCGCGAAGGCCTCGAGCGCGTGATTGCCGCCTCGGCCCACATTTTCCAGCAACGCAACCTGAAGGATTTCGCCAACGGCCTGCTGCAGCAAGTCGTGGCGCTGCTGCGCCTCGAGCACAGCATGCTGCTGCGCCTGCGCGCAGCGACCGCGATTACCGGCGTCAACGACTACGAAATCCTGGCCCAGATCGGCGACGACGAGGGCACGCTGCTGAGCCCGAATGTGCTGGCGCAGCTGGACGTCGCCAAGAGCAACAAGATCTCGCGCGTGGAAGGCGACACCTATATCGGCTACTTCCCCAACAGCAGCGGCAAGGCATCGCTGCTGATCCTGAAAGGCGTGGAAGAAATCTCGGAGATCGACACCAAGCTGCTGGAAGTCTTTTGCTCGGGCGTGGCGATTGCCTTTGACAATATTTTGCTGACGCAGGAAATCACCGACACCCAGGCCGAGCTGATCCTGCGCCTGGGCGACGTGGTGGAATCGCGCTCGCACGAAGCAGGCAACCACGTGCGCCGCATGTCCGAGGTGTGCCACCTGCTGGCCGTGGCCGCCGGCCTGCCCGACGATGAAACGGCCGTGCTGCGCCACGCGGCGCCCATGCATGACATCGGCAAGATCGCCACGCCGGACTCGGTGCTGCTCAAACCCGGCAAGCTCGATCCGGACGAGTGGGAAATCATGAAGCAGCACCCCACGATCGGCATGTCGATCCTGGACGGCTCGCAGCGCCCGATCCTGAAAGCGGCGGCCGTGATCGCCCACCAGCACCACGAAAAATATGACGGCACCGGCTACCCGCAAGGTTTAAAGGGCGAGAACATCCACCTGTACGCGCGCATCGTGGCCGTGGCCGACGTGTTCGACGCGCTGATGCACAAGCGCTGCTACAAGGATGCGTGGCCGGTGGAAAAAGTGATGGAGCACCTGCGCGAGGTGGCCGGCCATCATCTCGATCCGCAGTACGTGGATCTGCTGATCCGCAATATCGACCAGGCCGTGGCGATCAACGAGCGCTTCCCGGATTAATCGGCCGCATCCCTCCCGGGCCAGCCAGGGGAGCGCAGCCACCCAGCGTGGCCCGCACCGCTGCTGGCCTCCAGGGCCGCGTATGCTGCACCTTGAAGGAGAACCCATGAAACCATTGAAACTGGTGCGCGCCCTCTGCCTTGACACGCTGCTGACCGGCGCGCTGCTGACCGGCGCGCCGTGGTCCCATGCTGCAGAGCCCGCCAAGCACGCGCTGGTCCTGATGACCGACTTCGGCACGTCCGACGGCGCCGTGTCCGCCATGCGCGGCGTGGCGTTCGGGGTCGATCCCGCGCTCACCGTGTCGGACCTGACCCATGAGATTCCCGACTACGACATCTGGCTGGGCGCTTACCGGCTGTACCAGACCGCCAACTACTGGCCGGTGGGCAGCGTGTTCGTCAACGTGGTCGATCCGGGCGTGGGCACCCAGCGCAAGTCGGTGGTGCTGAAGACCAGGGAGGGCCGCTATTTCGTCGGCCCCGACAACGGCCTGTTCACGCTGATCGCCGAGCGCGACGGCGTGGCCGAACTGCGCGAGATCGACGAAAAGGTCAACCGCCTGGCCGGTTCCGGCGAGTCGTACACCTTCCACGGCCGCGACGTGTACGCGTACGTGGGCGCGCGCCTGGCGTCGGGCGCCATCACGTTCGCGCAGGTCGGACCGGTGCTGCCCAGCGAGTCGGTGGTGAAGATCCCGTATCAAAAAGCCGTGCTGGTCAAAACGGCCGGTGGCGACGCCATCCGCGGCATCATTCCGGTGCTGGACGTCAAGTACGGCAACGTGTGGACCAACATCCCCAAGTCGCTGTTCGAGAAACTCAAGATCGGCGTGCACGACCCGGTACAGGTGCGCCTGCTGCACAAGGGCAAGCAGGTGGCCAGGGTGGTGGCGCCGTTCGAGCACACGTTCGGCGGCGTCGGCAAGGGCAAGCCGCTGGTGTATCTGAACAGCCTGCTCGACGTGGCGGTGGCCATCAGCCAGGGCAACTTCGCCGAGCAATACAAGGTTGCATCGGGCGTGGACTGGGAAGTGGAAATCACCAGGGCCGGTTCGAGGTAAGCAACTGGCCCTAAGTACTGGCCCTAAGTGCAGGGCACGCCCCTGCATGAAGGCCGGGATGGCGATTCGCCGCTCTACAGCGGCATGGTCCGCTGCTAGTATCGACGTTCCGGTGCGACGCGATCGCGCCGCCAACCGACATTCATACTACTACGGAGCCGACATGAAACCATCCCTGAGCCTGCAAACCGCGCTGGCCGCCGCCATTACCACCGCTGCCTTCGTCGTGCCATTTACCAGTACAGCCCAGGCCGCCGAAACGACCGGGGCGGCAGGCAAGCCCACCGTGGTGCTGGTGCACGGTGCGTTTGCCGATTCGTCGAGCTGGGATGGCGTGATTGCCAAGCTGGAAAAAGACGGTTACAACGTGATCGCCGCCGGCAACCCGCTGCGCAGCGTGAAAGGCGATGGCGCTTACGTGGCGTCGCTGCTGAAAAGCATACCCGGTTCGGTAGTGCTGGTGGGCCACTCGTACGGCGGCTCCGTGATCAGCGCCGCCGCCGCCGGCGCGGCCAACGTCAAGGCGCTGGTGTACGTGGCGGCGTTTGCGCCCGAAGCCGGCGAGACGGCTGCCGGCCTGTCCGGCAAATTCCCGGGCAGCACCCTGGGCCCGACGCTGGCGCCGCCGGTCGCGCTGGCCGATGGCGGCAAGGACCTGTACATCCAGAAGGACAAATTCCCTGCCCAGTTTGCCGCCGACGTGCCGGCCGACAAAGCCCGACTGATGGCCGCCGGCCAGCGCCCGATCACCGATGGCGCGCTCAACGAGGCATCGCCGGCGCCGGCCTGGAAAACCATTCCGTCGTGGTTCATCTACGGCACGGCCGACAAAAACATTCCGCCCGCTTCGCAGGCATTCATGGCCAAGCGCGCCAATGCCAAGGACACGGTCGTCGTCAAGGGCGCCTCGCACGTGGTGATGACGTCGCATCCGGCCGAAGTGGCCAAGCTGATCGAAGCGGCGGCTGCCGGCGTTGCCAAGTAAAAAACGTGCCGGCGCGTGCCGTCAGCGGCGTTTGACCTTGGGGAAGCGCAGCTTGTAGTGCAAGCCCATGCCTGGCGCGCTGGCCACCTTGACGGTGCCGCCCAGCGCGCCCGTGACCAGGTTGAACAGGATGTGGGCGCCCAGGCCGCTGCCGCCCGTGCCGCGCTTGGTGGTGAAGAACGGGTCGAACAGCTGGCCCAGCGTGGACGTGTCCATGCCCATGCCGTCGTCGCTGTAGTCAAAATTGACGAAGTCGCCATCGACCTTGCCCGTGATCTTGATCTTGCCGCCCTGCCCTTCCTCGAAGCCGTGCACCAGCGAGTTGACCACGAGGTTGGTCACCACCTGCGACACGGCGCCGGGGAAGCTGGCCATGTTGATGTTGTCTTCGCAATCGATCTCGATGGCGATCGGCTTGCCCTTGAGCTTGGGCTGCAGCGACAGCAGCACTTCATCGAGGTACTTGCGCAGATTAAAGCTGCGGATATCGTCCGACGACTGGTCCACCGCCACCTGCTTGAAGCTGCGCACCAGCGCCGCCGCCCGTTGGGTGTTGGTGGTCATGATGCGCAGCGACTGGTCGATGATGTCGAAGAACTGGTTCAGGCCGTCCTCGTCCAGCGCGCCGGCCGCCAGGTCGGCGCGGGTGAGCTTGAGTTCTTCCACCAGGTGGCTGGTGGCCGTCACGCAGATGCCCAGCGGCGTGTTGATCTCGTGCGCCACGCCGGCCACCAGCCGCCCCAGCGACGCCAGCTTTTCTTGCCGCACCAGCTCGCCCTGGGCATCCTTGAGCGACGTCAGCGCGTTTTCCAGCGCGGCGTTCTGTTCTTCCAGCGCGTCGTTGGCGTGGCGGATCTCGTCCTCGGCGCGGCGCCGCTCGGCCACCTCGTGCGCCAGCAGGGCCGTGCGCTCCTGCACTGCCCGTTCCAGCCGGTCCACGCTTTGCAGGCCGCGCAGCGCGGCCGACACGTAGTCGGCAATCAGGGAAAACAGGGCCTGGTCTTCGTCGTTGAACGTGTGCTGTTTGTCGTAGCTCTGAATCACCATGGCGCCCAGCACCTGGTTGTTCTGATCCAGCAGCGGGCAACCCATCCAGTGCTCGGCAATGGTGCCGATGCCGAAGCCCGCGTTGTCGGCGCGCTTGGAAACGTGCTCGGCAGCCGTCATCACGATGGTGCGGCCGCTGTCGATCACGGCTGCCGTGGGCGACGCGCCCTCGGCCAGCTCGAACAGCTCGTCCTTGCCCGGCGCCTCGTCCACTTCGTCGACAAAATACACGAAGCGCACCTGGTTTGCGGGGCCTTCATGGTCGCTGAGCGCCACGAAAAAATTGGCGGCGTACATGATGCGTCCCAGCGCTGCATGCACCGACTGCAGGAATTCGCTGATGTCGGTGCAACTGCCCGATTTCTTGCCGATTTCGAGCAACATGGCCTGGACGGCTTCAAGGCGGGCGAGACGGTCTTCCATAAATTTCCTGTAATTAAATGCGCACAGGAAATACTATCAGCCTGCCCCGTCCAGGGCCAGTGCTGATTGGACTTTACGACGGTTTGCGGTAGCCGTTGTCGATCCAGCTCGCTGCGCTGGTCACGCTGAGCTTGAAGTTGGGCGCCACCCGCACCTTGGCCAGCTCTTCGCCATAGCCATCGAACGCGGTGAGCGTGGCGTACGGGTCGTCCTCGTCCGGCACGATGTCGAGCGCGACTTTTACCTGGCCGTCGTCGGTGCTGACGAACACGTTCTTGTGCAGCTGCGCGTGCAGTTGCTGCTCGTGCCGGCGGATCACCTCGTTGGCCGTCTTGACCAGGGTATTGAAGGCGTTGACGTCGAGCGGCTTGGGATTTTTCTTGTCGCGGCCCATGGTCCAGGGACCGACCAGCGCCGGCTCCGGTTCGCCATCCTTGACCATGGCCACCGCCCAGCCCTCGTCATCGTCGTTCTTGATCACGCGCGCGGTCCAGCCATTGCCCTGCCACAGGCGCGGTTCCTGGATCGGGCCATCGTCCTCGATATGGTCGGAAGGATCGGGTACTTCGGGAAATTCGTTGCTCATGCTGGGGCTCGGGGTTGGAGGCGTGGGGGTGAAATGATAAGCGCCTTATACCGGAACAACAATAGAAACTCAGCATGAATGCACAATCCTGGTCCGCATATTCGTCAGCAAGTCCTCATCGCGACGGCAGTGATCGACATTACAGAAAATCATTGGCAGATGATGCAAGGCCGGTGCTGCACCAGCGGCGGTTTCGGTGGCTTGGTGCGCGGGTCGATGGCCGGGGCCGGTACCTGGTAGCTGAACGGGGTGATGATGATCGGTGGTATCGTCGGCGGCGCCGACGGTGGGCCCTTGGGGCCGCCGCCCGAAGAGCGTTGGGCACTCGTGCGCGGGCTGCCTGCGCGCCGGGTTGGATGCTGCCAGGTCGAGGGGATCGCCTGCCCCTCGCTCCACACTAGACGAGCCATGTTGAAGTCCTCCCTGCAGTGGTCAGGCATTCAGTATAGAACGGCATAACTTTAAATCAAGGAACAACGCCCGCCCGCATGGTAGCGCACCGCCAGTCCACCGCTGGGCGCCGCCGGCCGACGTTCCATCCCGCCTATCGCGCCGTTTGTCGCAATCCGGTGGCTGGCGCCGCTGCGCGACGGTACAGTTCAACCATGCCAAACGGCACCTGAACAACCAACCAACGGGGTCAACATCATGAACACCACTGCCAAAAAACTGCTTGTCGCCGCCATTGTCTTCCTGGTCGCTGTCTCCGCCTGGCAGTCGCTGCTCGGCGACGGCATGCACGTCAACCTCGACGGCGACGAATTCGACGGCCCGCTCGGCACCCTGTTCGGCATGGCCCTGGCCGGCGGCGGCATGTTGATCGCGGCAGTGGCCGTCACGTGCGCTGCCGTGTTCGTGGGACTGCTGTGCGCAGGCATCGGCATCGTGCTGGTGAGCGCGCTGGTGCTGGCCGCCGTGGTCGTGCTGGCCGCCATGTCGCCGCTGATGCTGCCGCTGCTGATCCCGATTGGCCTGTACTGGTTCTTCACGGCCCGCGCCCGCAAGCAGCGCGCGCGCCACTACCAGCCGGCCGTGTAACGATTGCCATCGGAAGCGGCCGGGACATGGGTCCCGGCCGATCCGGCCTCTGGTTTCCTGGCCGATCCGGCCTGTGTTAACCCTCTGTTACGCTTCGGCGCCCACGAACTGGTGGTAGCCGCGGGCGCGCAGCGCGCAGGCCGGGCCGGTGCCGCAGCCGTAGCCCCAGTCGTGCAGCGCGCCGCGCTCGCCCAGGTAGCAGGTGTGGGTGCCGGCGCGGATCAGGTCCACCAGCGCCTGGCCGCCCAGTTCCTGCGCCAGCTCCCAGGTCTGCTTCTTGTCGCGCCACATGAGCGGGGTTTCCAGCTTGGTGCGGGTGTCCATGCCCAGGTTGAGGGCCACCTGCAGCGCCTTCATGGTGTCGTCGCGGCAGTCGGGGTAGCCCGAGAAATCGGTCTCGCACATGCCGCCCACGAGCACCGTCAGGCCGCGGCGATAAGCCACGGTGGCGGCCACCGTCATGAACAGCAGGTTGCGGCCGGGAACAAAGGTATTGGGCAGGCCGTTGGCCTGGGTTTCGATGGCGATATCGTGCGTCATTGCCGTCTGCGAAATCTCGGAAATCAACGACAGGTCGATCATGTGATCCTCGCCCAGCTTGGCGTCCCAGGCAGGATTTAACGCGCGCAGACTGGCGATCAGTTGCGGACGCACGGTGAGCTCCACCGCGTGGCGCTGGCCGTAATCGAAACCGATGGTTTCGACCCGGGCGTAATTCTTGAGCGCCCATGCCAGGCACGTGGTGGAGTCTTGTCCACCGCTAAACAGGACCAGGGCGGAATCGGTAGGCAGCATTGCTTTTCTTTCAATGTAAAACGGTATTATAAGTACGCCATCTTTTGGGGCAATCCGGTACCATGCGTGGAAACACCCCCCTGATGGAGTCTCATGTTACCGGCATCGCCCGCAAATAAATCGGCAAGACCACGAATTTTGGCACAAGTTGTGGCAAAAGTATCGGTACTTGCTACCACCGCCGTGGCGGCCACTGTCGTTGCCGCCTATGCGTCCCCCGCCCTGGCCCAGGAGGAGCAAGCCGCCGGTACGTCGACCGTGCCAACCGTTCCAGCCTCCGCGCCTGAACCGGCGACTGAACCTGCCACCGCGCCGGTCACCGACAATATCGCCGGCGCGGCGGACAATTCGGCGCCGTCGCCCATCATCAAGTACACGGTGCGCATCGACGCGCCCAAGGAATTGCAGGAGTTACTGCAGGACAACCTCGATCTCGAGCGTTTCCGCGACAGCCCGCGCATGACGCGCGAGCAGCTGTTCCGCCTGGTACGCGCCGCACCCGAGCAGATCCGTACACTGGTCTCCACCAGCGGCTATTACACGCCCGAGGTGACCGTGCAGCTCGACCGCGCGGCCACGCCGCCCGTGGTGCAGGTCAAGGTGGTGCCGGGCGAACCGGTGCGCGTGGGCGACACCGACCTGGTGCTCGAAGGCTTTGCCCCCAACCCGGAGCAGCCAGCCGACAAGCAGTTCGACGCCGATGGCCTGAAAGCGAGCTGGCCCTTGAAAAAAGGCAGCGTGTTCCGCCAGGACGAGTGGGAAGGCGCCAAGCGGGCCATCCTGCGCCAGGTGGTGCAAACCCGCTATCCGCGCGCGCAGCTGACCGAGAGCCGCGCCACGGTCGATCCCGAGCAGCACACGGCCAACCTGCGCGTG
>JBEVMD010000074.1:0-13721 GCA_040508835.1 Duganella sp.
CACGCCCAAACCACTGACAATGCGGCGGCACCTGCCGCTGCACCTGCACCGGCAGCCGCACCAGCGGCCGAACCGGTGGCGGTGGTCGTCACCGGCCAGCGCGCAGCGCTGCAGTCGGCCCAGAAAATCAAGCAGAACTCGGACGAGGTGGTCGACTCCATCGTCGCCGACGACATCGGCAAGCTGCCCGACCGTTCGGTCACAGAAGTGCTGCAACGCGTGGCCGGTGTGACCATCGACCGCACCATGTCCAAGAGCGATCCGGAACACTTCTCGGTCGAAGGCTCGGGCGTGTCGATCCGTGGCCTGAGCTACGTGCGCTCCGAATTGAACGGCCGCGATTCGTTCTCCGCCAACGGCGGCCGCTCGCTGAACTTCGAAGACGTGCCGCCGGAGCTGATGGCCGGCGTGGACATCTACAAGAACCCGTCCGCCGAACAGGTGGAAGGCGGCATCGGCGGCCTGGTCAACCTGCGTACCGCGATGCCGTTCGACTTCAAGGGCTTCCATGGCGCGGTATCGGGCCAGAGCACCTATTCGGAACTCAAAAAGGGCAAGAAATCGCCATCGTATTCGGGCATGGTGTCCAATCGCTGGAAAACCCCGATCGGTGAAATCGGCGCGCTGGTCGATCTGGCCTACTCGGAAAGCGGCACCCGCACCGACGCCGTCCAGGTCGAGCCGTACTTCCCGGTCGTCGACGCCAACGGCAACACCACCTACGTGCCGAAGGGCGCGCAGTGGCGCACGCTGGAATTCAACCGCCGCCGCGAAGGCGCGTACGGCGCGCTGCAGTGGAAGCTCGATAACTCGCTGAGCAGCTCCCTGACGTTCTTCAAGTCGAAGTACAAGATGAGCTGGGACGAGCAGGCGATCTTCTCGGCTGCCGATGCCTCCTCGATTGCCGTCACCAACGGCAAATATGACGCCAACGGCCGCTTCATGAGCGGTTCGCTCAGCAGCGCCGGCGGCATGGACTTCGGCGCCGACAACCGCACCTCGGTGCGCAACTCGGACACCACCGACCTGTCGTGGAACCTGCGCTGGCGTCCGAACGACCGCTGGACCATCACCACCGATCTGCAGCGCGTGCGCGCCAACACCAACAACCTCGATTCAACCGTGGCCACGGCCGTCAAGATGCCGAAGCAGCAGCTGGACCTGACCGGTTCCGTGCCCAACCTGATCTTCGACGACAGCGACCGCGCCGCATTGCTCGATCCGTCCAAGAACTACTGGAGCTTCACCCAGGAGCACCTGGACCGCAGCAAGGGCAAGGAGACCGCATGGCGCACCGACGCCAAGTACGACTTCGACAATCCGGTACTGCGCGACGTGCGTTTCGGCGTGCGCCTGACCGACCGCGATGCCACCACCCAGAAGTCCAATCCGGACTACAACTGGGCCGCCATCTCGGCGCCATGGCAAGTGGGCACCGGCTCGGGCCAGATCAGCGGCCTGGCCTACTTGAACGATCCGCGTTTCGCGGGCGGCACCACGGTCAAGGACTTCCCGAATTTCTTCAACGGCAAAATGAACGTGCCGTCGCTGATCATTCCTAACGTGGCGACGTCGCAGGGTTATCCGAACAGCTACGCTGCACTGCACGCGTATCACGACATCCTGTGCAAGGAAGTGGACCCGACCGCCTGCACGCCATGGGCGGCCGCCACCTTCGGCACCGATCCGGCCGGCACCAACGACCAGAACGAAAAAACCCAGGCCCTGTACAGCCAGGTGCGTTTCGGCTGGGATGACCTCAAGTATCCGGTGGACGGCAATATCGGCGTGCGTTACGTGCGCACCGATTCGACCGCGCGCGGTTACACGGTCTTCACGCCGCCGAACGACGCGCCGGCGCCGGGCAGCTACACCGGCGA
The DNA here is from genome assembly GCA_040508835.1 of Duganella sp. Classification (GTDB taxonomy): domain Bacteria; phylum Pseudomonadota; class Gammaproteobacteria; order Burkholderiales; family Burkholderiaceae_D; genus Rugamonas. The sequence continues at coordinate 1,881 of JBEVMD010000074.1, forward strand.
GACGATCCCCGTGATCGCCGCGTTCTCGCAGGCCGAAAGCTACGAGAACAAGTACCACAACTTCCTGCCTAGCCTGAACCTGCGCCTGAAAGCCACGGACACGCTGCAGTTCCGCTTCGCGTTCGCCTCGGCCCTGTCGCGTCCTGACTACTCGCAGCTGCAGGCTTACACGACGATGTCGACCAACTACACCACGCTCACCACCAACGGTGCGACCAACGTCACCAACGTGAGCCTCACCGGCACCGGTTCGGGTAATCCGAACCTGCGTCCGACGACGGCACGCCAGGTCGACCTGACGGCCGAATGGTATTTCTCGCCGGTGGGTTCGCTCACGCTGGCGGTGTTCAACAAGAACCTGAAGGACATCGTCGTCAACCAGACCTACAACTATGCGCTGCCAGATACCGCCGGCACCCTGCATAACTTCTCGGTCACCGGTCCGGTGAACGGCGCCAAGGGCCGCGCCCGTGGTTTCGAGCTGGCTTACCAGCAGACGTTCGACAAGCTGCCAGGCGTGTTGTCCGGCCTGGGCGTGCAGGCGAACTTCACGTTCGTCGACAGCAAGCGCGATCTGTACAACAATGTGTACCAGGCTTACTGCAGCAACGATTCGTCGGCGGCCAACCTGAACCTGAACCTCAATGGCTGCGACACCAACGGCCGCACCTTCGGCAACCTGCCGCTGGAAAACCTGTCGCGTCAGTCGTACAACCTGGCGCTGATCTACGACCAGGGTCCGTTCTCGGCCCGCGCCGCGTACAACTGGCGTTCGAAGAGCCTGCAGGGTGTGAACGTCAACGGCACCAAGGGTACCGATGGCGTGGACACCAATCCGGCCAGCGCCACGCCGGGTGCACGCAACGTGGTGTGGGGTTTGCCTACCTGGGCGGACGACTACGGCCAGCTGGACGCGTCGATCTTCTACAAAGTCAGCGACAATATCTCGCTGGGCCTGGAAGCGCAGAATCTGACCGACGCCAAGTTCAAGCAGCTGATGCAGCAGTCGACCGGCATGAATGGCCGCGCGTGGTTCGTCACGGGCCGCCGCTACACCGCGCAGCTGCGCTACACCTTCTAATCGTACGAAAGGTTCAAACCGCATGAAGATGACCGCCCGCCAGCTCGTTACGCTTGGTTTTACAGTCTTGGTCGCAGCTGGCGCGGCGGCCGCGCCCATCCCCGAACTGGTTCACAAGGACGGCCGTCACACCCTGATGGTGGACGGCGCACCGTTTGTGATGTTCGGCGGACAGGCGCAGAATTCCAGTAATTACCCGCTTGCGTTGAACAAGGTGTGGGCGGCCATTAAGGACGCCAATGCCAATACGCTGGAAATCCCGGTGGCGTGGGAACAGATCGAGGCGACCGAAGGCAAGTTCGATTTCAGCTACGTCGATACGCTGGTGGCCGAGGCGCGCAAGAACAAGGTGCGCCTGGTGCTGCTGTGGTTTGGCACCTGGAAGAACACGGGCGCCAATTACGCGCCGGAGTGGGTCAAGTTCGACAACGCCCGCTTCCCGCGCATGCTGGACCAGGAAGGCAAGCCGATTTACTGCCTGTCGCCGCAAGGCGAAGAAACCCTCAAGGCCGACAAGAAGGCGTTTGTCGCCTTGATGACCCACATCAAAAAGATCGACGACGTGCAGCGCACCGTGATCATGATGCAGGTCGAAAATGAAGTGGGCACCTACGGCTACGCGCGCGATTACGGTCCGCGCGCCGAAGCGCAATTCAACCAGCCGGTGCCCGACGAAGTCCTGAAACGCAAAAAATCGCCGGTGGCGCTGGCCGCCAGCGGCACCTGGAAGCAGGTGTACGGCGACTATGCCGACGAATACTTCCACGCGTACTCGGTGGCCAAGTACATCGGCGACATCGCCAAGGCGGGCCGCGACGTGTACAACCTGCCGATGTACGTGAACAATTCGATCCGCGATCCGCTGGAAGAACCGGTCAAGCCGTGGAACAAGAACTTTGCCAGCGGCGGCCCCACGTTCGACGTGATCGATATCTACAAGGCTGCCGCGCCGGCCATCGACTTCGCGGCGCCCGACATCTATAGCCCGGACTGGCGCAAGTTCGTCGCCACGCTCGACAAATTCCAGCGTCCCGACAATGCGCTGGCCGTGCCCGAGATGAGCAACGCGCCCGAGTACGTGCGCTACGCCTACCTGGTGCTGGGCCGCGGCGCCATCAACTTCTCGCCGTTCGGCATCGACTACGCGGACTACAGCAATTTCCCGCTCGGTCACAAGGCCGTCGACAAGACCATGACCGAACCGTATGGCAAAATCTTCGGCGCGTTCCGGCCGATGGAGCGCCAGTGGGCCAAGTGGGCGTTCGAAGGCCGCACGCACGGCGTGGCCGAAGGCGACGACCGCCAGCCGCAGAAACTCGCGCTGAAAGGCTGGAACGCCACCATCTCGTTCCGCGAGTGGCAGTTTGGCGAAGCCCAGTACTTCAAGGACGTGAAAGACCTGCCGGCCAATACCGATAAACCCAACGGTGGCGTGGCGATCGCGCAGATCGCCGATAATGAATTCATCATCGTCGGCCAGCACGCGCGCGTCAAAATCGACAGCGCCGAAGGCAAGCCGACCATGTGGGCGCGCGTGGAAGAGGGCTACTACGACAAGTCCGGCAAGTGGATCATGGAGCGCAACTGGAACGGCGACCAGACCGACTATGGCCTCAACCTGACCGGCAATCCGGTGGTGTTGAAGGTGAAGGTCGGGACGTATTGATCGCCGGCCCAAGACTATAAAAATCAGGAGAATACATGCAATTCAAAGCAATCGTGCCCGCGGCTTCGTGCCTGGCGGTGCTGATGTCGGGCCACGCAGTGGCTGGCACGTTCGAAAAAACCGCCACTGGCGTGGTCGTGAAACCCGATGCAGGCGCCAAGGAAGTGCGGCTCGAGGTCATGAACGACAACATCATCCACGTAGTAAAAACCGACCAGGCGGGCAAGGAGCTCACGCCGTCGCTGATGACCGTGGCCACTCCCGTCAGCGGCAACTTCCAGGTGACGGCGCAAGGCAAGGACAAGGTCACGCTCAAGGCCAAGAAAATCTCGGTGGCCGTATCGCTGGCCACCGGCCAGGTACAGTTCTTCAACGCGGCCGGCAAGGCCTTCCTGACGCAGGCGGCCGAAGACATGCAGCCGGTGGAAGTGGGCGGCAAGCCGTTCATGGCCGTCACCCAGGGTTTCAATCATGGCACCAAGGACGCCTACTATGGCCTGGGCCAGCACCAGAACGGCCAGATGAACATGAACGGCGAAGACGTGCTGCTGATGCAGCACAACATGGTCATCGCCGTGCCGTTCGTCGTCTCCGACAAGAACTACGGTGTTTTGTGGGACAACAATTCGATCTCGCGCTTCGGTAACCCGAAACCGTACGGCTTCCTGTCGCGCGACCTGAAACTGGTGGACGACGAAGGCAAGGCAGGCGGCCTGACCGCGCGCTACTACGTCAACGACAAGCTGGTGCTCACGCGCCAGGAAAAGGACATCGATTACCAGTACCTGAAGGATGTGGCCGAGCACTGGCCGAAGGAAGCTGGCGATCCGAAAACCGCCACCGGCGTCAAGGTCGTGTGGGACGGCACGCTCACATCCGACAAGCCGGGCGTGCACAAGATGCAGCTCTACTCGTCGGACTACGCCAAGCTCGATATCGACGGCAAGCAGATCATGGACGTGTGGCGCCAGGGCTGGAACCCGTGGTACCACAACTTCGAACTGACGCTGGAAGCGAACAAGCCGGCCAAGCTGCACCTGGAATGGAAGCCGTCGGGCGGCATGATCGCCATGACCCACAGCGACCCGCTGCCGGCCGCCGAGCGCCACTCGCTCACGTTCTCGTCGGAAGTCGCGCAGAGCATCAACTACTACGTGATCAACGGCGAAACCAGCATCGACAAGGTCATCGCCGGCTATCGCCACCTGACCGGCGAAGCGCCGATGATGCCGAAATGGTCGTATGGCCTGTGGCAGTCGCGCCAGCGCTACGAGACCCAGGAGCAGCTGCTGGGCGTGCTCAGCGAATATCGCAAGCAGGGCTGGCCGGTCGATAACATGGTGCAGGACTGGTTCTACTGGCCGCAGGACGGCTGGGGCTCGCACGACTTCGACAAAGTGCGCTTCCCCGATCCGAAGGGCATGGTGGATGAAATCCACAAGAAGAATGCGCGCATCATGATTTCGATCTGGGGCAAGTTCTACGCCAACACCGACAACTACAAGGAGCTGGAAAAGAACGGCTTCATGTGGACCAAGAACGTCGAAAACGGCGATCTTGACTGGGTCGGACCGGGCTACAAGAACAGCCACTACGACCCGTACACCAAGGGCGCTCGCGACATGTACTACCGCCAGATGAAAAAGGTGGTGGACCTGGGCTTCGACGCCTGGTGGATGGATAACACCGAACCCGACGTGCTGTCCAACACGCGCCTGGCCGACTTCAAACAGCTGATCGGCCCTACCGTGTACGGCGCCGGCGAAGTGACGTTCAACCCGTATAGCCTGGTGCACACCGAGGGCTTCTACGCGGGCCTGAAGCGCGACCAGCCGGACAAGCGCCAGTTCATCCTGTCGCGCTCCGGTTTCGCCGGCATCCAGCGCAATTCCACCGCGCTGTGGAGCGGCGACGTGGTGAGCCGCTGGAACAACCTGTATGACCAGATTTCGGCCGGCGTGCAGATCTCGATGTCGGGCATCCCCAACTGGACCCACGATATCGGCGGCTATGCGCAGGAAACCCGCTTCCAGACCGGCGACGTCGGTTCAGCCCAGGAAAATCGCGCCACCACCGCCAACCAGGGCACGCCGGAAGACCTGAAGGAGTGGCGTGAACTGAACCTGCGCTGGTGGCAGTTCGGCGCGTTCTCGCCGCTGTTCCGCTCCCACGGCGAAGTGGTCAAGCGCGAGATCCACCTGATTTCGCCCGAAGGCTCGCCGATGCGCGAATCGATGGTCTGGTACGACAAGCTGCGCTACCGCCTGATGCCGTACATTTACTCGACTGCCGCCACCACCCACTACGAGTCGGGCACCATCATGCGCGGCCTGGTGATGGACTTCCCGCACGACGACGCAGTCAAGAACATCGCCGACCAGTACCTGTTCGGCCACAGCTTCCTGGTGGCGCCGGTGTACGAGTACGGTGCGCGCGAGCGTAGCGTGTACCTGCCGAAAGGCGTGAACTGGTACGACTTCTATACCGGCGAACTGCACAAGGGCGGCAACCGCGTGACCATCAAGGCGCCCGAAACCCGCATGCCGCTGCTGGTCAAGGCAGGTTCGATCATCCCGGTCGGTCCCGTCACGCAGTACGTGGACGAGAAGCCGGATGCGGCGCTCACCTTCAATGTATATGCCGGCGCCGACGGCGCCTTCAGCCTGTACGAGGATGATGGCGTGTCGAATGCCTACCTGCGCAAGGAGTCCAGCCGCATCCCGGTCAGCTACAACGACAAGACCGGCGTGGTGACCATCGGCGAGCGTACCGGTTCGTACCAGGGCATGGTGGCCAAGCGCGAGTTCCGCGTGCGCTTCATCAAGCCTGGCGTATCGAGCTCGGACAACTTCGACGCCGCCGACAAGACGGTCAGCTACGAAGGCAAAGCCGTCACCATCAAACGCTAAGGTGCTTGCGCTTTGTTCAAATCCTTGACCAGGGCGGCGCCGTGGCTGGCGCTGTCTTTTGTTTTCTCCGCCACGGCTATTGCCGGCGATCTCACCTTGCGCTACCGGCAGCCGGCGCCCGATACCAACGCCGGCTGGGAGCGTGAAGCGCTCCCGATCGGCAATGGCCGCATCGGCGCCATGCTGTTCGGCCAGCTCGCGCGCGAGCGCATCCAGTTCAACGACATCACGCTGTGGACCGGCGACGACAAGGTGATGGGCGCCTATCAGCCGTTCGGCGACGTGTACGTGAACCTGCCCGGCCACGACCGGAACACCAGCCAGTACGGGCGCGCGCTCGATATCGGGCGTAGCCTGCACAGCGTCACCTATACCCATGACGGCGTCCGGTTCAAGCGCGAAGCGCTGGCCAGCTATCCGGCGCAGGTGATCGCGGTGCGCCTGTCCGCCGACAAGAGCGGCCAGTACACCGGTTCCATCGAGCTGACGGACATGCACGGCGCGCAGATCGACGCGCGCGGCGACCGCATCGTCGCCACCGGTTCCCTGCGCGGCTATGTCGTCAAGGGCGGCGCCCCATCGACCAATGCGATGGACTACGCGAGCCAGGTGCAGGTGCGCCACGAGGGCGGCCGCATCGCCATCGACGGCAACAAGATCACGTTCGATCATTGCGATGCGGTGACCCTGATCCTGGGCGCCGGCACCAGCTACGCGCTCGACGCAGCCAAAAAATTCCAGGGCGAGCATCCGCTGGCGCGCGTGACGGCGCAGGTGGACCGGGCGCCCGCGTGGCCGGCGCTGCTGGCCGCGCACCAGCAGGACTACCGCAAGCAGTTCGACCGCGTGCGCGTGGACCTGGGCGCGGCATCCGCTGCCCGCCGCGCGCTGCCCACCGACCAGCGCATCGAAACCTATACGGCGCAGGGCAACGACCCGGAACTGGAAGCGCAGTTCTACCAGTACGGGCGCTATTTGCTGATATCGAGTTCGCGCGGGTCGCTGCCGGCCAACTTGCAGGGCCTGTGGAACAACAGCCTCACGCCGCCGTGGAATTCGGACTACCACACCAACATCAACATCCAGATGAATTACTGGCCGGCCGAACCCGCGAATCTGTCCGAACACGCGCTGCCGTTCCTGAACTTCGTGCAGGGCGTGGCGCCCGTGTATCGCCAGCTTGTCGCCGATACGGCAGCGAGGGCCATCGCCGATCCCAAGTCGGTAGTCATGGCCGCGCCGGACCTGAGCGGCGAAGCGGTGCAGCGCGAAGAGACGTTCGTCACCGCCGCCGGCAAGCCGGTGCGCGGCTGGACCGTGCGCACGGAATCGAACCCGTTCGGCGCCATGGGCTATATCTGGAACAAGACCGGCAACGCCTGGTACGCGCAGCACTTCTGGGAGCACTACGCGTTCACGCAAGATAAACCGTACCTGCGCGACGTGGCCTATCCGATGATGAAAGAGGCCGTCCACTTCTGGCAGGATTATCTGAAGGTGCTGCCAGACGGCCGGCTGGTGGCGCCGCTGGGATGGTCGCCCGAGCACGGGCCGATCGAAGATGGCGTGACGTACGACCAGGCCATCATCTGGGACCTGTTCAACAACACGGTCGAAGCGGCGCGGGTGCTGGGCGATACGGCATTCGGCGACGAAATCGCCGCCATGCGCGACAAGCTGGTGACGCCGCGCGTGGGCAGCTGGGGCCAGCTGCTGGAATGGATGGACGAGAAGAACGATGCGGTGCTCGACAAGCCGGGCGACACGCACCGTCACGTATCGCACCTGTTCGGATTGTTCCCGGGCCGGCAGATTTCGCCGGTCACCACGCCGGAACTGGCGGCTGCTGCGCGCGTGTCGCTCGACAGCCGCGGCGACGCCGGCACCGGCTGGTCGATGGCATGGAAGATTGCGTACTGGGCGCGCCTGCTCGACGGCGACCACGCGTACACCATGCTGCGCGGGCAGCTGGCCAAGCCGGGCGCGCGGGCGGCTGTGCAAAAAGGGCAGGGCACGGAAGTGAACAACGCGGGCGGCACGTACGCCAACATGTTCGACGCCCATCCGCCGTTCCAGATCGACGGCAACTTCGGCGCCACGGCGGCCATCAGCGAAATGCTGCTGCAGTCGCAAAACGGCGAACTGCATCTGCTGCCGGCGCTGCCCAAGGCGTGGGGCACCGGGTCCGTCAAGGGACTGCGGGCGCGCGGCGGGTACGAGGTCGACGTCGCGTGGAAGAACGGGCGACTGGTATCGGCCACCGTGCGCCGCGTGGCGGGCGAGGGCGCGGGGCGGGTGCGGTATGGGGACAAGGTGGTGCCGGTGAAGCTCAAGGCTGGCGAGAGCAGGCGGTTTGGGGCGGGACTGTAGGGCGTATCGTCAGCGGTCATTTTTTTGAGCGTTTGCCGTTTGTTTTGACGGTATAGTTGGTGGCGTTGCCACGGTTCGACGGGTCCATGGATCCCCGCGTTCGCGGGGATGACGGATCGGGGGCCGCGGACTGTAAATCCGACATCCTCGCGCACGCGGGGATCCATAGAACCTCAGCGCTGCCTGACAGTACCCTGGAACCCCATGCGCCACCTCCTGTGCCTAGTCCTTGCCACCGTCCTCGCCAGCGCCATCGCATCGGCCACGCCCACCCAGCTCCAGTACCTGAGCGGCACCGACAAGGACCATCGCATCAGCTGGGAATTCCTGGTCAACGGCGGCCGTAACAGCAACGTGTGGAGAACCATTCCCGTGCCGTCGAACTGGGAGATGGAAGGTTTCGGCACCTACCGCTATTCCAACGACTGGGAAAAAGACCCGGCGCCGGACACCACCGGCCTGTATCGCCATACGTTCATCGTGCCGGCCAACTGGCAGGGCAAGCAGATCGACATCGTGTTCGGCGGTGCGATGACCGACACGCTGGTCAAGATCAACGGCGAGCCGGCCGGTCCCGTGCACCAGGGCGGGTTTTACCAGTTCCGCTACGACGTCACAAAACTGATCAAGACCGGTGCGCCGAACCAGCTGGAAGTCACGGTACATCGCGTCTCGGCCAATGCATCCGTCAACCGCGCGGAAAGGGCGTCGGACTTCTGGCTGTTCTCCGGCATTTACCGGCCCGTGTGGCTGGAGGCCAAGCCGGTTCAGAACATCGACCGCGTGAGCCTCGATGCGCGCCATACCGGCGAATTTACCGCCGATGTATTCGTCGCCGGCGCCGATGTCGGCAGGGCCGTCAGCAAGGCCGCCGGCAAAATCGTGGCCCGCATTTCCACGCTCGACGGCAAACCGGTGGGCGCACCGATGACGGCCGCCATCGCCGACGGCAAGGCGCGCGTGACCGGCAAATTCGGCCAGGTCACGCCATGGTCGGCCGAGACGCCGCAGCGCTACATCGCGCACTTCCAGCTCATGAACGGGAACAAGGTGGTGCACGAGATCGAGCGCACCATCGGGTTCCGCACGATGGAGCTGCGCCCGCGCGACGGCGTGTACGTGAACGGCCAGAAGGTGCGCCTGAAAGGCTCCAACCGCCACACGATCTGGCCCACGTCGGGCCGCACCAGCAGCAAGGCCCTGAGCTACGACGACGCCAGGCTGATGAAGGACATGAACATGAACGCGGTGCGCATGTCGCACTACCCGCCCGACCCGCATTTCCTCGACGTGGCCGATGAACTGGGCCTGTACGTGATCGACGAATTGACCGGCTGGCAGAAGGCGTACGACACGGACGTCGCCACGCCGCTGGTCAAAGAGCTGGTGGAGCGCGACCAGCACCATCCGTCGATTCTCTTCTGGGCCAACGGCAACGAGGGTGGTTTCAACCGCGAGCTCGATGGCCTGTACGCGCAGTGGGATGCGCAGCAGCGCCCCGTGATCCACCCTTGGGAAAATTTCAACGGCATCGACACCGGCCACTATCCCACCTACGACTGCTGCGCGACGTCGCTGTTCCATGGCCGCGACGTGTTCATGCCCACTGAATTCCTGCATGCGCTGTACGACGGTGGCGCCGGCGCAGGCCTGGACGACTGGTGGCGGCTGATGCTGGCCAATCCGCTGTCGGCCGGCGGCTTTATCTGGGCCTTTGCCGACGAGGGCATCGTGCGCGAGGACCGCAACGGCGCCATCGACGTCGCGGGCAACCTGGCGCCGGACGGCATCGTGGGACCGTACCGCGAAAAGGAGGGCAGCTACTACGCCATCAAACGCATCTGGTCGCCCGTGTACCTGCCGCTGGCCGAAATGGCGTACCTGCCGCCTGCGTTCGATGGCAAGCTGGTACTGGAAAACCGCTACGACTTCACCAATCTGAAACAGGTGCGCTTCAGCTGGAAGCTGGTGAAGTTCGGGCATGACGTCGGTCACACGGTGTCGGCGTCCGGCAGCGTCAAGGCGCCCGACGTGGCGGCGGGCATGCGCGGCGCCACCACGCTGGCCTTGCCGGCCAACTGGCGCCGGTACGATGCGCTGTACCTGACGGCCACCGGTCCCGATGGCCGCGAAATCTATACCTGGTCGTGGATGATCGCCAGTGCGCAGCAGGTGGCCACGCAGTTGTCCGAGCAGGTGCTGCCGAGGCGGGACACGGCGCGCGGGCAGCTCATCGTCACGGAGCAGAGCGACAGCTTCGTGCTGCAATCGGGCGCGCTGCGCGCCACCATCGACAAGACCACCGGCTACCTGCGCGAACTGAAAAAGGGAGCGCAGGTCGTACCGCTCACGAACGGCCCGCGCCTGGTGGCGGGAACGGCGACACTGACCGCGATGGCGGCCAGCCGCGACGGCGACGACGTGGTGGTCAAGGCCGATTACACGGGCAACCTGCGCAAGATCGAATGGCGCCTGAATGCGGCCGGCACGCTCAGCGTCCATTACGCGTACCAAGTGGAGCACGGCAAGGCGGTGGACGCGCTGGGCGTGACGTTCGACTATCCCGATGCGCAAGTGAACAGCATGCGCTGGCTGGGCAAGGGCCCTTATCGCGTATGGAAAAACCGCACGCAGGGCGTGGAGTTCGACGTCTGGGAAAAGCAGTACAACGACACCGTCACCGGCCTGTCGTGGGACGTCCCGGAGTTCAAGGGGTTTCACGACAAGGTGTACTGGGCGCGTTTGGCAACCAAGACGCTGCCGCTCACGTTCGTCAACCACAGCGACGACATCGCGCTGCGGGTGTTCACGCCGCGCGAGGCCGGCGGCGCGGGCTTCGAGCCGAAAGGCACGCACATCGATTTCCCGCCTGGCGACATCTCGTTCCTCAACGCGATCCTGCCGATCGGCACCAAGTTCAATCCGCCCCACGAACTGGGGCCGTCGAGCCAGCGCGGGCGCACGCCCAATCTCGGCATCGGCTTCGAGAACACCATCGATATCGTGGTGGGCGAATGAAGGTCGCGAAAGCCGGCCAGGAGTGACTGAAGCCGATTAAGCGGCGGCGACGTCCTCGCCGCGCAGGAAGGCGGCAATCACGGGGTTGATGGCGGCGGCGTGGGTGATGGGGCCCATGTGGGCGCCGCGCGTGACCAGCGCCGTGCCGTTGGGCAGGGCGCCGGCCAGTTGCGGCGCCAGGCCGCGCGTGGAGCCGGGGCTGTGCTGGCCCGCCATCACCAGCGTGCGCACCTGCAAACCCGCCAGGTCGGCCAGCGTGACCGGTTCGCCCAGCAGCGCCTGAAAGTCCAGCCGCACCTTGGCGATCATGGCGATCATCTTGTCCTGCGCGGACGGCGGCGCGGCGTCGAACGCGCCGGGACGGTTCCAGTAATCGATGAAGATGCGGGTGGCGTCGCGGTCCGACGCGCAGGCATTGATGCTGGCGACCACGCTGACGATTTCCGCGCGTGCGGGGTCGTCGTGCGCCAGCAGGTGGAAGGCCACCGGTTCGTGCAGCGCCAGCGACAGCAGCCGCTCCGGCATCCGGCGCGCCAGGTGCAGCGCCGAGGCGCCGCCGTACGAGTGGCCGATCAGGTGGAACGGTTCGCCGGGCGCCAGCTCGCGGGCCAGGACTGCGTCGATGGCGTCGACTTCGTGCGCCAGCGTGTGGGCGTAATCGGCGCTGTCGGGCCCGGTAGCGCCAGCAGGGAACGGCGCCGCGCCATAGCCCAGCAGGTCGAGCGCAATGATGCGGTAGTCGTCCGCCAGGTGCGCGGTCAGGGCGGCCCACTGGGCCTTGGAACTCATGGAACTGT
>JBEVMD010000098.1:0-3703 GCA_040508835.1 Duganella sp.
GATGGCCGGCCTTCGGCGGCAACGCTGGCCGGGCTGCGCAGCGGCGACAGCGTCAGCGCCATCAATGGCGAGCCGGTCACGGCCTGGTCCGAACTGCGCTGGCACCTGAGGCAGGCCGCCATCGACAAGCAGGATGCGCAGCTGACGGTGGAGCGTCCCGGTTACGGCCGCGTGCACCCGGTGCTGCCGGCCGCCACCATGGCCGGGCTCGACCTGGAAGGCGACATCGTCGGCAAGCTCGGCATCGGCCTGGCCCGTCCGGCGCCCGTGGTGCAGCAGGTGCTGGCGGGCGGCGCGGCCGAACGCGCGGGCCTGCAGCCGGGCGACTTGCTGAAAAGCGTGGACGGCGTGGCGGTGGCGGACGGCGTGGCGTTCATCGACATCATCCGCGCCTCGGCCGGCAAGACGGTGCAGGTGGACGTGGTGCGCGCCGGTGTGCCGCGCACGCTGGCGGTGACGCCGCAGACGGAAACGGCCAAGGCAAATGCAGGCAAAGAAGCTGTAACAGTCGGTAAGATCAGCGCTTACATCGCTTTGCAGCCGGATATGATCACCGTGCCCTCGGGGCCGCTGACGGCAATGGCCAAAGCAGGCGAGCGGGTGTGGGACACCTGCACCATGACGCTCAAGATGATCGGCAAGATGATCACGGGCGAAGCGTCGCTCAAGAATGTCACCGGCCCGATTACAATTGCGGACTATGCCGGCCAGACCGCACGCATGGGCGCGGTCAGTTATTTGAGCTTCATTGCCTTCATCAGCATCAGTCTGGGGGTCATGAATTTGCTGCCGATTCCCGTTCTAGACGGTGGGCATTTGCTGTATTATTCGCTGGAAGTTTTAACCGGGCGTCCCGTGTCCGAGCGCGTAGCGGAATTCGCCCAGCGTATCGGCATCGGTTTATTGATGACCTTGATGGTGCTGGCGGTATTTAACGACATCACCCGACTAATCTGAAAACAGATCAAGTCCCCCGGTTGCGCCAACCGTTACATGAGTAGTTCGTTGATTGAGACATTGAATACCCCCAATGAAATTATATTCTGACCGTATTACTTCATCCCCCATGCGTCGTAGTCTGATCGGCGCCGCCGTCCTGGCGCTGTGCGCCGGCCGGGCCATGGCAGCCGACCCCTTCGTGATCAAGGACATTCGCGTCGAGGGCATACAACGGACGGAAGCCGGTACGGTCTTCAGCTACCTGCCGGTACGCGTGGGCGAGACCTTCAACGACGACAAGAGCGTGACCGCCATCCGCGCGCTGTACGCCACCGGCTTCTTCAAGGACGTGCGCCTGGAAGCGGACGGCAACGTGCTGGTGGTGCTGGTCGAGGAACGTCCGGCCATTGCCAAGGTGGAGTTCACGGGCACCAAGGAATTCGAGAAGGACGTGCTGGTCAAGGCGCTCAAGGACATCGGCGTGGGCGAAGCGAAGATCTTCGACAAGGCGTCGGTCGACCGCGCCGAGCAGGAACTCAAGCGCCAGTACCTGTCGCGCGGCCTGTACGGCGTCAAGCTCGTGACCACCGTCACCCCGCTGGAACGCAACCGCGTCAACATCACGTTCGCGGTGGACGAAGGCGAAATCGCCAAGATCAAAGAGATCAATATCGTCGGCAACAAGGTATTCTCGGACAAGGAACTCAAGGACCAGCTGGCGCTCAATACGGGCGGCTGGTTCGACTGGTACACCAAGTCGAACCAGTATTCCAAGACCAAGCTCACCGGCGATATCGAGTCGCTTAAATCGTATTATCTCAATCGCGGTTATATCGAGATGAATATCGATTCCACCCAGGTCTCGATCACGCCCGATAAAAAAGACATTTACATCACCATCAACATCACCGAAGGCGAGAAGTACAACGTCGCCGACATCAAGTTCGAAGGCGAGACGTTCGGCCGCGAGGACGAGCTGCGCTCGCTGGTGCTGCTGCGCAAGGGCAATGTGTATTCGGGCGAACTGCTGACGGCCACCAACAAGCTGATCTCCGATCGCCTGGGCACGTTCGGCTACGCGTTTGCCAACGTCAATGCCAACCCGGACATCAACCGCGAGAAGCGCGAAGTGGGCTTCACGTTCTTCATCGATCCGGGCAAGCGCGCGTACGTGCGCCACATGAATATTGCCGGCAACACGACGTCGCGCGACGAAGTGATCCGCCGCGAATTCCGCCAGTTCGAATCGTCGTGGTACGACGCCAACAAGATCAAGCTGTCGCGCGACCGCGTCGACCGCCTCGGCTACTTCAAGGATGTCACCATCGACACGCCGGAAGCGCAGGGCACGTCCGACCAGGTCGACGTCAACCTGACCGTGGTGGAAAAGCCGACCGGTAACTTCACCATCGGCGGCGCGTTCTCGCAGTCGGAAAAATTCACGTTCCAGGCCGCGATCCAGCAGGCCAACTTTGCCGGTTCGGGCACCACCGTCGGCATGGAACTGAACACGTCCAAGTACAGCCGCACGATTTCGTTCTCGCAGGTCGACCCGTACTACACGGACGACGGCATTTCGCGGTCGTACGAGGTGTACCTGCGCACCCAGCGTCCGCCGGCACTGAACATCGGCAGCTACACGATCAAGCAGAAGGGCGGACGCGTGAGCTTCGGCGTGCCGTTCTCGGAAGTGGACACCGTGTTCCTCGGCGTGGGCCTGGAGCGCTCGTCGATCGAAACCGATTCGACGTCGCCGACCCGCTTCCTGCAATACGTGTCCGACGTTACCGGCAACGCCAGCGGTATCGGCAAGGCCGAGAGCAATGCCGTGCCGCTGACGCTGGCATGGGCGCGCGACAGCCGCGACTCGGGCCTGACGCCTAGCATCGGCCGCTACCAGCGCCTGAACCTGGAGCTGGACGTGATCGGCAAGCAGAAGTACTACCGCGCCGTCTACGAGCAGCAGTACTACAAGCCGATGATCTGGAAGACCGTGCTTGCGCTCAAGGGCGAGATCGACTACGGCCGCGGCCTGGGCGACACGCCGTACCCGGTGTTCAAGAACTTCTACGGCGGCGGTATCGGTTCCGTGCGCGGCTACGAAAGTTCGTCGCTGGGCGCGGTCGACTCGCGCTACGGCGATGCGCTGGGCGGCGCCTCGCGCCTGATCGGCAACGCCGAGCTGCAACTGCCGTTCCCGGGCTCCGGCCAGGACCGCAGCCTGCGCTGGTTCGGTTTCCTCGACGCCGGCCAGGTGTACCAGGAAGGCGAAAAGATGCGCTACTCGCAGCTGCGCTATTCGACCGGCCTGGGCATCAGCTGGATTTCGCCGGTGGGCCCGCTGAAGTTGAGTTATGCTAAGCCTATCAATGCCAAGCCGGGCGACCGCCTGGAGCGCTTCCAGTTCCAGATGGGTAGCGGGTTCTGATCCGCTGCCGTCGTCGGCACATATATTTATTCGGAGAAACAACTTGAATACTGCATCCGCCACGTTGACCAAATCTGTCGCCGCCTCGCTTGCCATGCTGGCACTGGGGTGCTGCGCCTTGGCGCCGGCGCAGGCGCAAACCTCGCTGTCGCGTATCGCCTGGCTGAGTCCGGAGCGTATCTACAACGAGTCCAAGCTGGCCAAGCTGGCCAGCGAGAAATTGCAGGAAGAATTCAAGTCGCGCGAAAAAGCCATGCAGGAAATGGAAGGGCGCCTGAAGGCCGCGTCCGACAAGCTCGAACGCGAAGCGCCGACGCTGGCCGAAGCGGAGCGCGT
>JBEVMD010000116.1:0-10632 GCA_040508835.1 Duganella sp.
CCATTAGTGCGCCTTCGACAGGATGAGCAGCCAGCGACGGCACAGCAGTACTTCCAGGTGCCCCGCTTGCACGCCGGTGTCGCACTCGATGATCGGGTTGACGGCGTAGAAGCGTTTGCGGAAGTCACGGCACACCAGCAATTCGCGCTTGCCCATGCGTACCATGAACGAGGTCGGCATGTATTCGAGACCGAAACGGGAGCTGAAGCTGTTATTCAACGTGTTCATGACATGTCCTTTTAGGCGATGTTTGTTTAACGAGGAGTTCAGAATAGCATAACTACTGTATGGATGAACAGGTACTGGGTAAATAAACAGTATATTCGTTGTATTGTGATTTTTCCGCCAACTTCTATGGCGGACCATGAGGAGACGCCAAATTTTTAGTCAATTACGACGTTTTGCTGGAGCAAGGCTGACGCCGGGCGGCCAGTTCGGCCTGCACCTCACTGTCGGTGTGGCCCTGATGCTGGCTACCGTGTCGATGTTCGGCCACCTGGCCGATGAAGTGACGGACCAGGACGCCATTACCGTATTGGACCTGCATATCGCCAACTGGTTCAATACCCATCATGCGGAGCCGTACACCAGCTTGTTGATGGGGGTGTCCATCGCCCATACGGTAGGCGGCATGCTGCTGCTGGTGGCCGCGTTCGGCTTGTGGCTGTGGCGCCGCCAGCAGCGTTACTGGCTGCTGGCGCTGGGCGCCACGGTGGTGCCGGGCATGATCCTGAACGTGCTGCTCAAGCAGGTGTACCAGCGCAGCCGGCCGTGGTTCGAGGAGCCGCTGGTAACGCTGTCCACCTACAGCTTCCCCAGCGGCCACACGGCGGCCGCCACGCTGTTCTATGGCCTGCTGGCCAGTTACCTAATGATCGCCTGCAAGGGGTGGAGCGTGCGCTTGGCAACAGCGGCGGGGTGCCTGCTGATGATATTCTTGGTCGCATTCAGTCGCGTCTACCTGGGCGCGCATTATTTGAGCGATGTGCTCGCTGCGATGGCCAGCAGCGTGGCCTGGCTGACGATTTGTATCACTGCCATCTCGACGCTGCGCCGCCGCCGCGAAGCCCGCTCGCTGGCCCAACAATAAAAAAGGATACCGTGCTCAATTCCATTGTCGTCATTGTCAACGCCAGCGCCGGACTCGGTTACTGCGGCGACTGGTCCGCCAGCCTGGCGGAAAAATTCCGTGCCCATGGCGTGGAGCCGGACATCGTGCTGGCAAAGAGCGGCGACGAAATGATCGCCCGCGCGCGCCGTGCCGTGGCCGACCGCGTCAACATCGTGGTGGCGGGCGGCGGCGACGGCACCATCAATGCGGTGGCGTCGCAACTGGTGGACACCGACACCCACCTGGGCGTGCTGGCGCTGGGCACGCTCAACCACTTCGCCAAGGACATGCACATTCCGCTCGACCTCGATGAAGCCGTGGCCAATGCCGTGACCGGCAAGCCGCGCCGCGTGGACGTGGGCGAGGTCAACGGCCGCATCTTCCTGAATAATTCCAGCCTCGGCATGTATCCCGACCTGGTGCGCGACCGCGAGCAGCAGCAAAAACACCTGGGACGCAGCAAGTGGCACGCGTTCGGCCGCTCGCTGTTCGTGGTGCTGCGGCGGTTTCCGTTCATGCGGGTGCGGCTCACCATCAACGGCCAGGAGCATCTGCGCAGCACGCCGTTTGTTTTCATCGGCAATAACGAATACCTGCAAGGGCTGACCATCGGCGAGCGCGAGCGGCTCGATGGCGGCAAGCTGAGCCTGTACGTGGCGCAAAAGCCCACCAGGCTGGGACTGCTGCGCTATGCGGTCCACGCGCTGTTCAACCGCCTGTCGGCCGCGCGCGACTTCGACGTGCTGACCGCATCCGCGCTCGAGATCGACACCCGCCGCCACCACCTGCGCGTGGCCACCGACGGCGAGGTGACGGTAATGACGCCGCCGCTGGCGTACCGCTCGCGCGCCGGCGCGCTGAGCGTCATTGCACCGGCTGCGCCGGCTGCAACCACCACCCAGGCCAGTTAAGGAGAACACCATGCGCACCATCGTCCATATTTCGGACCTGCATTTCGGTCGCGTCGACGAACAGTTACTGGCGCCGCTGCGCGACCTGATCCAGCGCCTGGCGCCCGACGTGCTGGTGGTGTCGGGCGACCTGACCCAGCGCGCCAAGAGCGAGGAATTCATTGCCGCCCGGGCGTTCCTGGACACCTTGCCGGGCCCGCAGATCGTGGTGCCGGGCAATCACGACATCCCGCTGTACAACGTGGCCAGCCGTTTCCTGACGCCGCTGCGCAAGTATCTGCGCCATGTGACGCTCGATCTCACGCCCGAGTACGTCGATGACGAGATTGCCGTGCTGGGCATTAACACGGCGCGTTCGCTCACCATCAAGGACGGCCGCGTCAACGAAGAACAGATTGCCCTGATCCGCCAGCGCATGAGCGGCGTGCCGCAGCACCTGACGCGCATCGTGGTCACGCACCACCCGTTCGACCTGCCGCAGCCGTTCGACAAGGACGACCTGGTCAACCGCGCGCCCAAGGCCATGCAGGCGTTTGCCGAGTGCGGCGTCGATCTGCTGCTGGCCGGGCACTTCCACGCCAGCAGCGCGGGCGTCAGCACCAGCCGCTACAAGCTGCCGGGCTACGCGGCGCTGGTCGTGCAGGCGGGCACGGCGACGTCGACCCGGGGCCGGGGCGAGTCGAACTCGTTCAACGTGCTGCGGGTGGGCGGGGAACAGATCGAGGTGGTGCGGTACAGCTGGGTGGACGGCACCGGCACGTTCGAGCCGGCGCAGACCGAGGTGTTCGAGCGCATCGGCGAGGCCTGGCATACGACGGCAGCGGCCTGAGTGTCACGGCAGGCCGCTGCGCCGCGGCGCGCCAGCGGCGCCTGATTCCCTGCCGCGACAGGTTCCTATAACCAGTAATTGGTCAGCTGCGCCGCCCATTCCTTCATGCGGTCCAGCCATGGCCGGTGGCGCCATTGGTCCAGCGTGATTTCCACCGAGTCGCGCATGTCTTCCTTGAACGCGCGTTCCATTTCGGCGCCGAACGCATCGCCCAGCACCACCACGTTCAGTTCGCTGTTGTGCAGGAAGCTGCGGGTGTCGATATTGGTCGAGCCCACGGTGGACCAGTTGCCGTCGATGACGGCGGTCTTGGCGTGCAGCACCGCCAGCTTGAGCTGGTAGATTTTCACGCCGGCCGACAGCAGCTCGTCGTACTTGGAGCGCCCCGCATTGAACACCAGGCCGCTGTCGGACACGCCCGGCAGCACGATTTTCACGTCCACGCCGCGCTGCGCCGCCGCCTTGAGGGCGCGGATGGTCTGGTCGTCCGGCACGAAGTACGCGGACGTGATGTGGATGCTTTTCTTGGCTTCCTGCATCGCCAGGTTGTAGGCCTTGAAAATTTCGAAGTGGCCGCCGGGATCGCTGCCCAGCACGCGCACCAGCTTGTCGCCGGCAATGATCGGGTTGGGGAAGAAGTCGGCGTCGATGAGGTCGGAGCGGTCCTGCGCCGTCCACTGCCGCACGAACAGCCACTGGAACGCGTGCACGGCCGGTCCTTCGACCTTGATATGGGTGTCGCGCCAGCCCACGTCCTTCTCGGTCTTGACCTTCTGGCGCGAGCGGAACAGCGAGCTCTTGGAATACGTGGCGCTGATGTTGATGCCGCCCGTGAAGGCGATGCGGCCGTCCACGATCAGCACCTTGCGGTGGTCGCGGTTGTTGAGCTTCCAGCTTTCGCCCGACAGCTTGGCGGGATTGACGGGATTGAATTCGAGCAGGCTGATGCCGGCGTCGCGCATGCGCTGGAAGAATGCGGCCGGCACGCCCAGGGTCCCCACGCTGTCGTACATGATGTTGACGGCCACGCCCGCCTGGCGCTTGGCGATCAGGGCATCGGCGAACTTCATGCCCAGCTCGTCCTGGTCGAAAATATAGGTTTCCAGGTTGATGCTGTTTTTGGCGCCGTCGATGGCCTTGAGCATTTCCGTCATGGTCTGCGGACCGTCGAACAGCAGCGTGGTCTTGTTGCCGGCAATCAGAGGCACGCCAGTGGCCTGTTCTTCCAGCGCGGCCTGCTGACGGGCGTCCAGCGAGCCCTTGGCAAAGCGCTTGGCCAGCAGCGCCTGGCTGCGGTTGGGATTGATCGCGCCCTTGTTGCCGTACACGGTGGGGGCGGCCGTATTGTCGAGGCTAGAGCCCATGTCATGGACGTTCGGCAGCGAAGCGCAAGCGCCCAGCAGACCCCAGCACATCAGGCTGGCAGGAAGCCAGAGTCGCAAGCTAGTCGCTTTCATTTTGGAGCTTTCTCTATCAAATGCGGTTCATCGTACGATAAGGCCGGCGCCTTGGAGCCGAGGAAAAACGTCACCGGACCCTGGAAAAATCGTTTGCCCAGCGCCTTCATCAGGCGCCAGCCGTGGGTAAAACGGACTTGCCGCGACCGCAGCGCCACCCACAGCGCCAGGCCGAAGCTGACGATCAGGTTGACCATGCCGATGGACAAGAAGCCTGCTACCGATGTCACGACTAATTGCCAACTGACATCGTAGTCCAGTCCGACCAACGCTGTCGCGAAATTGGCCGACGAGAACGTCACGTGGCGGATATCCAGTGGCAGTCCCAGCAGAAAGCCCAGCAGCGGCATCACGCCCAGCATGATGCCGAAGCAGAAATTGCCCATCAGGCCGCCCAGATTGTTTTCCATGTACACGCCAAACCGCTGCAGGCGCGCCGGCCCCAGCAGCCAGCCCAGGCCCCGCAATTGCGCGATGCGCTGGGCCCAGCGCGTGTACAGCGCCTTGTTGTCGTAGTAGCCCGAGATCAGCCCGGCCAGGAACAGGCACACGCCGGCAATCGCGGCATACACGAGGTTGGGGCCGTGGATCGGGTCGATATCGGCCAGCAGGTGCATGGCCTTGCCTTGCGAGACCAGGTGATGGCCCGTCATGTACGGCCACGCCATGGCGATCAGCCAGGCAGTGGGGATGGCCGTGGCCAGGTTGCCGAGCACGGCCATGATCTGGGTGCGCAGCACTTTGTTGCACAGCTCGGCCATGCTGTCGAGATCGATATTCCGGCCGTCCTTGCTTTGCAGACCGGCGGCAATGCGCGAGGCCGTCATGGCCGGCTGCTTGGTGGCCACCGTGAAGTGCAGCAGGTGGATGAACACAAAGCCCAGCGAGTAGTTCATGGCAAACAGGAACGTCTCGACCAGGGGCGCGGCGCGCAGGAACGAGAACAGGATCTTGAACAGCGCCATGAAGCCGATCACCAGCCCGGCGCCGGCCGCCTGCAAAAACATGGCGCCCAGCGCGCCACGGGTGTCGGCCACGTAGTGCTCGCCCGTGTGGCTGGCGTTTTCGGTGACATTGCGCGCCAACAGGTTGATGTTATCGCGCAGCAGGTCGCTGACCATGTACTTGTTGTTATGGGCGGTGACCAGTTCCAGCGCCAGGCCGATGCCCGCCGCGCGGCGGCGGTCGGGCGCCACCTGTTTGATCAGCGGGTGGGGCGCCGCGTCCGTTGGTTCGGGGAGGATGGTGGCCGCGTCGGGCGTCAGCTCGCCCGAGGTATCGACCAGGTACAGCAGCTTGCGCAGGCGGGCGATGCTCTGGGTGAGCGTCACCAGCAGGTAAGTGAGGGCGATGCTGGTGCCCTGGCTCAGCGCTTTCTTGCGGATCTTGGCCACCACGGCGTCGCACTGGTCGAGCATCACCAGCAGGTGACGCGCATCTTCCACCGTCACGTCGTCACCGGCCAGCTTGCGCTTGTACGCGGCCAGGTAGGCGTTCACTTCGATGTTCTGGCCCGTGAACGGCGACTCGTAGGTCTCCATCTCGGTGTGAAAATTGGTCAGCTTGGGTTCCAGGCCGATCGCGCACACGCGGTACGACAGGGTCTGGATCGCGTCCAGCAGGCCCGGCAGCATCAGGTTGGAACCGTGGTGGGGCGCGGTGCCGGCGGCGGTGCTGACGACGTCGATCAGGTCGAGCCAGTCGGACGGCGGCACCATGCTCATCCAGATGTAGTCGGTGCGCTTGTAGAGCACCTGGTCGATGGCGTCGCTCAGGTATTCGTTGCCCAGCGCGGGCGGCAGGATGCGCGAGGCGATCCGGTGTTTGAATTCGGTAAAAAAGCCGTCGTTGGACAGCACGCCGATTTCGGTGTACAGGCTGGCGTGGCGGCGGGCCGCCAGCAGGTTGCGGGCATAGCCGCGCAGGGCGAGCGCGTGGGCGGGATCGCCCTTGAGCAACTGGGTAAGGGTACGGACATTACCGGTGGCGCGGGCGCCGTCGGCAGCACGCTTGGGACGCAGGGTGGCAAACAACTCGACCATGAGGCCGATGTCGCTGCTGTTGGCGTCGAGGCGTTGGAGAATTTCGAGCATGCAGGGAGCGGAACAAGCCGCATTAAACTAAAAGCGGAGTATACCTGCTGGACCGAGGCGGGACTGTGCGATCTCGAACACATCATTTCCTGTGTGGAAGATCGGCCTCAGCCGCACAACAGGATCTTGCGCGCGGCCTGGCGCAACTCGTGGCGGAAATCCGGGTGGGCAATGGCGATCAGCGCCTCGGCGCGCTGGTGGGCGGTCTTGCCGCGCAGCTGGGCCACGCCGAATTCCGTCACCACGTAATTGACGTCGTTCTTGCCGGTGGTGACATGGGTGCCGGGCGTGAGGGTGGGCACGATGCGCGACACGGTGCCATCCCTGGCCGTGGACGGCAGCACGATAAACGCCTTGCCGCCGCGCGAACGGTTGGCGGCGCGCACGAAATCGACCTGGCCGCCGGTGCCGGAATAGGGCAGGTGGGCCAGGCTTTCCGAACCGCATTGCCCCAGCAAATCCACCTGCAGGCTGGCGTTGATCGCCACCATCTTCTGGTTTTGCCCGGCCAGGTAAGGGTCGTTGGTAAAGTTCACCGGATGCATTTCCAGCATCGGGTTGTCGTGCATGAAGTCGTACAGCCGGCGCGAGCCAAGTGCAAACGTGGCCACCATCTTGCCCGGCATGAAAGTCTTGCGGCTGTTGTTGACGGCGCCGCTCTCGACCAGGCGCAGGATGCCGTCGCCGATCATCTCGGTATGCACGCCCAGGTCGCGCTTGGCGGTGAGCTGCATCACCACCGCGTCCGGGATGCCGCCGTAGCCGATCTGCAGCGTGGAGCCGTCCTCGATCAGGTCGGCCACCAGCTTGCCGATCGCTTCCTGCACCGGGCCGATGGCGGGCAGGCCCACCTCGATCACCGGGGCGTCATCTTCCACGAGCGCCGTGACCTGCGAGACATGCACGATGCAATTGCCATGCGCGTAGGGCACGTTGGGGTTCACTTCCAGCACGATCGCGCGCGCCTTGAGCAGCGCCGCCATCGTGTAGTCGGCGCCCAGGCTCAGCGCGAAATTGCCGTACTCGTCCATCGGGGACGCCAGCGAAAACACCACGTCGGCCGGCACCAGGTCCCGTTCGATCAGGCTGGGCAGTTCGGAAAAATAGGCGGGCACGAAGTCGGCCCAGCCGGCCTGGCCTGCCGCGCGCGAGGCGCCGCCGAAGAACAGCGCCACGTGCCGCACATGGTGCACGGTGGCGCAGTCGAAGTAGCCGTATTTGCGCATGGCCAGGATTTGCGCGACCTTGAGGTCGCGAAACCGGGTGCGGTGGTCCGACAGCGCATGGAGCAGGGCGGGCGGCTCACCGGCGCCCGTGGGCACGATGATGGTGTCGCCGTCCCGCAGCAGTTCCAGGGCCTGCTCGGGGGAGCAGCGTTTGCTGTCGTAATACGCATGCATGGCGTCGGCCTTTCACATGATGAAAGATCACTATAAACCAGCATTGCAACAAAATGAACGAAAAGTGGCAATGCGCACAGAACCATTGGCGCCGGTGGCCTACTATGAACCTAACACAACCACATTTCATTGCTCATCATGAAACCGACTTTCCTTGCGCTGTCCCTGATTGCGCCCCTGACCGTGGCGGCGCAAACGTCGTCCCCGGTCGAGGTGTATGGTCTGCTCGATGCCGGTGTGGTCGTGGAAGGCGGTTGCCAGGGCGACTGCGCCCGCACCAAGGTGGACAGCGGCATCGCTTCCGGCTCGCGCCTGGGCATCCGTGGCCGCGAAGACCTGGGCCATGGCACTTCGGCCGTGTACACCCTCGAGGCTGGTGTGCGCAACGATACCGGCGCCAACGAGCACGACGGCAAACTGTTCGGCCGCCAGGCATTCGTGGGGCTCGACGGTCCGCTGGGCCGGGTCACCATGGGCCGCCAGTACAACCTGGTGTACGAAACCCTGACCGACGTCGCCGACCCGTTTCATGGTGGCATGGCCGGCAGCGCCGGCAACCTGGTCGGTTACACCACCAAGCGTTACGATAATTCGATCAAGTACAAATCGCCGCGCAGCCGCAGTGGCCTGATCGGCTCGGTGATCTACAGCATGGGCGAATCGCCGTTCAGCACCAAGGTCAACCGCGCGTACGGCGCCACGGTCGGCTACGCCAAGGGCCCCGTCAACCTCAGCATCACGCACCAGCGCAAGGACAATCTGCTCGACGCGACCGGCACCACGCCGGCGGTCGACCAGTCGGCCCGCAATTCGCTGGTGGCGGCAAACGTCGATTTCGGCCGCTTCGTCGGCTACGCCGCCTACGGCCGCAGCCGGGGCGAGGGCAGCAACCACTGGGACATGTCCAATCCGTACGGCGCGGTGGCGCAGACCATGCCCACCGACCGCAGCCGCGACGCCCTGTTCGGCGTGGCCGTGCCGATGGGCGCCACGACGTTCCTGGCGTCGTACATCCACAAGGACGACCAGGGCCTGGCCAACCGCGACGCCGAGCAGGTGGCCGTGGGCGCCAGCTACGCCATGTCCAAGCGCACCGATTTTTATGCCGCGCTGGCCAAGATCAGGAACCGCAACGGCGCCGGCTACGCAGTGGGCAACGCCACCACGCGCGGCCGCGGCGACCATGCCGTCAACGTGGGGCTGCGCCACGCGTTCTGACATGGTACATTTCTTGTTTTGGCACGACTGGAACAAGCATGTACCTGACTTACTTCAACGGCAATTGGGCCGAAGGCAACACCCCCTTGTATGGCGCGATGGACCACAGCGTGTGGCTCGGTTCTTCCGTGTTCGACGGCGCGCGGGCCATTCGCGGCCGCCTGCCGGATTTGCTGCCGCACCTGCTGCGCGTGATCACCTCCGCCGAACGCATCGGCCTGACCTGCCCCCTGAACGTTGAAGAAATGGAAGCGCTGGTGCGCGAAGGCGTGGCCCGCTTCCCGGCCGACGCCGAGCTGTACATCCGTCCCATGGTGTTCGGCACCGCCGGCTTCTTGGTGCCGGTGGCCGACCAGGCCAAGTTCGCATTGACGCTGTTCGACGCCCCCATACCGCCGTTCACCGGGTTTTCCGCGTGCCTGTCCGCGCAGCGCCGCCCGGACGCGACCATGGCGCCCACCGACGCCAAGGCGTCCGCCCTGTATGTCAATACCAGCAAGGCGATCCGCGCCGCCCAGCAGCGCGGCTACGATAACGCCGTGGTATGCGACAGCGACGGCAACGTTGCCGAGTTCGCGTCCGCCAACCTGTTTTTCGTGACGCCCGACGGCCGCGTGGTGACACCCGTTGCCAACGGCACCTTCCTGTCGGGGATTACGCGCGCGCGCGTGATCGCCTTGCTGGCGCAGGAGGGCATCGCCGTCGAAGAACGCACGGTGTCGCCGCTGGAGCTGGAAACGGCCACCGAGATATTCAATACCGGTAACTATGGCAAGGTGATGCCATGCATCCGCTACGAAGCCCGCACGCTGCCGGTGGGCCCGATCGCCACCCGCGCGCGCGACCTGTATTTCGCCTTCATGGACAGCCAGTAAGCGTTACGGCCTGGCCGGGCAGGTGGCGGCCACCCAGCGCCCGGTGGAGTTGACCTTCACGTCCTGCGGCGTGCCGGTGGCACTGGTGGTGACGTCCATCACCATGGTGTAATGGCTGTCGTCGCTGAAGCGCACCTGGCCGCGACCGCTGGACGCGGGCTGCTGGCAGCTGAACGTCACGTCGAGACCGCCTGCGGCAGGCGTGCTGCTCGACGTGCATTGTCCTTTCTGATGCAGCGGCAGCTCTTTTTTCGCGGCCATCTCGGGCGTTACGCAGCCGCGCAGGGTAATGGCGCCGTCGCTGCCCACCTTGGGCGCCGAGACGCCGTTCTTGGCCAGGAACGCTTCCATTTGCGCGCGCTGCGCGGCCGGCAGGTTGCCCAGCTGTTGCATGGCCATGTCCAGCGTCTGGCTGGTCTGGATGTCGGCGCTGGAAACCTTGCTGCTGGTTTCCCACACGCCCGGCTTGATGCTTTGCGCCTGCGCCGCCGGTGCGGCCACAGCGGTGATGGCGGCCAATGTGGTCCATGTGGCCAATATGCCGGTAATGCGTTGCATGATGATCTCCTTGTCGATGATGTGTCTCCCAATAGAAAACGGCGCGCCACCGCAAGGGTGGAGCGCCGCTTTACCTGGCGTAGCGTGGTGTACTACACGCCGCGTCCACTGATCAGGCGCAGCAGGATCATGATGATGGCAACGACCAGCAGGACGTGAATGAAACCGCCGATGGTGTAC
>JBEVMD010000403.1:0-9049 GCA_040508835.1 Duganella sp.
CGGCGGCGGCTTGGCGCTTGCCACGCTGGTGGTGCGCGGCTGGCGCAGGTAACGCGCGCTGTGGCGCCGCTCGCCATGGCCGCCGTTGGGCGGAATGGTGAGGAAACGCGACAGCTCCTGCAATGCCCGCTGGTACACGTCGCGCTTGAACTCGATGACCACGTCCAGCGGCACCCAGTAATCGTGCCAGCGCCAGGCGTCGAACTCCGGATGGTCGGTCAGGCGCAGATTGACGTCGTTGTCGCGCGCAACCATGCGCAACAAGAACCAGATCTGCTTCTGGCCGCGGTAATGGCCGCGGATTTCGCGCTTGATGAAATGGTCGGGCACCTCATAGCGCAGCCAGTCGCGGGTGCGGCCCACGATCTTGACGTGCTCCTGGCGCAGACCGATCTCTTCCTCGAGTTCGCGGTACATTGCCTGTTCGGGCGTCTCGCCGTACTTGATACCCCCTTGCGGAAACTGCCACGAGTGCTCGCGCACCCGCTTGCCCCACCACACCTCGTTCTGGGCGTTGAGCAGGATGATGCCGACGTTGGGCCGAAACCCTTCACGATCGAGCATATTGCACCTCAAACTTTCTGCGACTGAGCTCCCTGCTTATATTTTTGCCCACAAAAAGACACTTCGGCGGGAATTCCGCAGCACGAAATCGGTCGAAGGGCCATCTATTGAACGCATTTGTATAAAGTATGGACGCATCAGCCAGCTAATCCTTTAAAATTAGGTTGATTATAACTCTCTCTTTTTAAAAAGAATTCACCGTATGCGCGCCTCACGTTTTTTTATTTCCACGCTTAAAGAAGCACCAGCCGATGCAGAGATCGTCTCCCACCAGTTAATGATGCGCGCAGGCATGATCAAACGCCTGGGTTCGGGCATTTACACCTACATGCCGATCGGCCTGCGCGTGATCCGCAAGGTCGAAGCCATCGTGCGCGAAGAGATGAACCGCTCCGCTGCCGTCGAACTGCTGATGCCGCTGATTCAGCCGGCCGAGCTGTGGCAGGAAACGGGCCGCTGGGACAAGATGGGCGCCGAACTGCTGCGCATCAAGGACCGTCACGGCCGCGAATTCGCGTTCCAGCCCACTGCCGAGGAAGTGATCACCGATGTCGTGCGCACGGAGATCAAATCGTACCGCCAGTTGCCGTTGAATTTTTACCACATCCAGACCAAGTTCCGCGACGAACGCCGTCCACGCTTCGGCCTGATGCGCGGCCGCGAGTTCACCATGAAAGATGCGTACTCGTTCGACCGCGATCTGGCTGGCATGCAAGCTTCGTACAAGATCATGTATGACGCCTATGTGCGGATTTTCAACCGTTTCGGTTTGAAGTTCCGTGCGGTAGCAGCCGATAACGGCGCCATCGGCGGTTCCGGCTCGCACGAATTCCACGTGATCGCCCACACCGGCGAAGATGCGCTGGTCTACTGCGCCACGTCCGATTACGCGGCCAACATGGAAGCGGCCGAAGCGCTGCCCGTCAACGCCACCCGTCCCGCCGCCGCCCAGGAACTGGCCAAGGTGGCCACGCCCGACGCCACCAAGTGCGAACTGGTGGCCGAGCAACTGGGCCTGCCGCTGGCGCAGACCGTCAAAACGCTGGCGCTGACCGTGGAAACGGAACAAGACGGCAAAGCAGCTAAACAGTATTTCATGTTGTTGCTGCGCGGCGACCATGAACTGAACGAGATCAAGGTGGGCAAGGTGGCCGGCCTGGCCGGTCACCGGTTCTCGACCGAAGCGGAAATCGACGAAGTGTACGGCTGCGTACCGGGCTACCTGGGCCCGATCGGCACCCGCGCGCCCGTCACCGTGGTGGCGGACCGCACGGTGGCCAATATGGCCGACTTTATCTGCGGCGCGAACGACGCCGGCTACCACTACACGGGCGCCAACTGGGGCCGCGACGTGGCCGAGCCCGCCATCGTGGCCGACCTGCGCAATGTGGTGGAAGGCGATGCCTCGCCGGACGGCCAGGGCGTGCTCACCATCGAGCGCGGCATCGAAGTCGGTCACGTGTTCCAGCTGGGGACTGCGTACTCGGCGGCCATGAAGGCGACGTTCCTGGACGAAAACGGCAAACCGGCGCCGCTGCAGATGGGCTGCTACGGCATCGGCATCACCCGCATCCTGGGCGCCGCCATCGAGCAGAACTTCGACGACAAGGGCATCGTCTGGCCGAACTCGCTCGCACCGTTCGAGCTGGTGCTGTGCCCGATGGGCATGGACCGCAGCGAGGCGGTCAAGGACGCCACTGAAAAACTGTATGCCGACGCCATGGCGGCCGGCATCGACGTCATTGTCGACGACCGTGGCTTGCGTCCGGGCCAGATGTTTGCGGACTGGGAACTGATCGGCGTGCCGCACCGCGTGGTGATTGGCGATCGTGGTTTGAAAGAGGGTAACCTCGAGTACCAGGGGCGTCGCGATGCGGAGGCGACGGCTGTGCCGGTCGCTGAAATCCTGAGTTTCGTTCAAGGCAAACTCGGCCAGTGAGCATGGCGGGTCATTCCGCATCGGCGCACCGCCGCGCAGGGGGGAATCCAATGGCTGCGGCGATATGCGCGAAAATTGGGTTCCCGCCTGCGCGGGAACGACGGCGCAGCGGCTGGTGGTGCCCACTGACGCTGGTGGTTATGCTGGCATTGCCTGGCTATTCCACTGCCGGCAACCAGAAGGAGGAGGCCCTGGCCGACTCCGTCCGCCTGGCGCTGGCCAATGCCATCAAGGACCCCGCGCCACCCAGTCCCAGCTTCCGCAACGATGCCGACCGCCAGCGCTACGACCAGTGGCTGGCCACCATGTCGGCGCGCCTGCACCGAAAACTTCCCGACGACCAGACCCGCAACGAATTCCTCGCCACCGCCTGGTACGAGGCGCGCCGCGCCGGGCTCGATCCGGGCCTGGTGCTGGGGCTGATCCAGGTGGAGTCGGCGTACCGCAAATATGCGGTGTCGATTGCCGGCGCGCGCGGCTACATGCAGGTGATGCCGTTCTGGACCAACGTGATCGGCGACCGCAACCGCAGTGCGCTGTTCCACATGCAAACCAACCTGCGCTACGGCTGCGCCATCCTGCGCATGTACCTCGACATGGAAGGCGGCAACCTGTACCTGGCGCTGGGCCGCTACAACGGCAGCCGCGGCCGGCCCGATTATCCGAACGCCGTGCTCAAGGCGTGGAATAACTGGAAGTGAAACCCGCACGGCCGGGTGGTGCGGCATGCATATCGATGACGGTGATGGGGTAAAAAAGAAATGCCTCCAGCGCGTGAGCGGTGGAGGCATCCTGGCGCGGCGCGGGGCCGCAGCCGCAGTACGGTGAATTACTTCAGGTGGTCGGAAATGAGCTTGGTCATTTCGAACATCGACACTTGGGCTTTGCCGCCGAACACAGCTTTGAGCTTGTCGTCAGCATTGATCATGCGGCGGTTGGCCGGATCTTGCAGGTCCAGTTTCTTGATGTAATCCCAGACTTTTTTGGTCACTTCGGTACGTGGCAGCGGTGCTTCGCCGACGACGGCTGCCAGCGATGCCGATGGGGTCAGCTCTTTCATGAAGGCGGCGTTCGGCTTGCGTGCTGCGGCAGGGGCCGCGGCTTTTTTCACTGCTGGTTTGGCTGCTGGTTTCGCGGCGGCCTTGGCTGCTGCAGGTGCGGCGGCTTTTTTGGCGGCTGCCGGTTTTTCGGCTGCTGCTGGTTTTTCAGCGGCGGCCGGGGCCTTCTTAGCGGGTGCTGCTGGGGTTTTTTTGGCTGTTGCCATATTCGAGCCTCCTTAACGAAC
Organism: Duganella sp.; assembly: GCA_040508835.1. Lineage (GTDB taxonomy): Bacteria > Pseudomonadota > Gammaproteobacteria > Burkholderiales > Burkholderiaceae_D > Rugamonas. Next base: position 3,789 of record JBEVMD010000403.1, read on the forward strand.
ACATGGAAAATTGCGCAATTGATCGCACCGGCTAATATTGGTGGGGATTTAAGCCTTATGCAAGTGTTTTTCGCGTTTTTGCTTGGAAACACCACGTAATTCTGTGGCTATGCGCGCCAGTGCACCCACAAGGGGCATGCACCGGCGTTTTTCCCTGTATTGGCGCGGGTTTCGGCCCGATCAGCTACCGCTTAGCGCATGCCCGGCATCATGCCTTTCATCGATCGCATCATCTTCATCATGCCGCCGCCCGACAGTTTTTTCATCATGGTTTGCATCTGCTCGAACTGGTTCAGCATACGGTTTACTTCCTGCACCTGCACGCCGGCGCCGGCCGCGATGCGGCGCTTGCGGGTGGCCTTGATCAGTTCCGGCTTGGCGCGTTCCTGCGGCGTCATCGAATCGATGATGCCGACCATGCGGCGCACCTGCTTGTCCGCCTGGTCCATATTGGCGTTGCCGGCCGCCTGCTGGAATTGCGCCGGCAGCTTGTCGACCAGGCTGGCCATGCCGCCCATTTTTTTCATCTGGCCCAGCTGCGACTTGAAGTCGTTCATGTCGAACTTGGCGCCGCTTTTCATTTTCTGCGCCAGGTCGGCGGCAGCCTTGCTGTCGACGCCTTTGCGCGCTTCTTCCACCAGCGCCATGATGTCGCCCATGCCCAGCACGCGGCTGGCCATGCGGGCCGGATCGAACGCTTCCAGGCCGTCGAGCTTTTCGGACACGCCGGCAAACTTGATCGGCTTGCCCGTAATGTGACGCACGGACAGCGCCGCACCGCCGCGCGAATCGCCATCGAGCTTGGTCAGCACGATGCCGGTCAGCGGCAGCGCATCGTTGAACGCTTTGGCGGTGTTGATCGCATCCTGGCCCAGCATGGCGTCGACCACGAACAGGGTTTCGATCGGCTTGACCGCGCCGTGGATGGCGGCGATCTCTTTCATCATTTCTTCATCGATACCGAGACGGCCGGCCGTGTCGATGATCAGCACGTCGTGGTAATGCTTCTTGGCCCAGTCCAGCGCAGCCAGGGCGATATCGACCGGTTTGTCCTGCGCGGTGGACGGGAAGAAATCGGCGCCGACCTGGCCGGTCACCGATTGCAGCTGTGCAATCGCGGCGGGACGGTACACGTCGGCCGAGACCGTCAGCACCTTCTTTTTCTTTTCTTCCTTGAGGTACTTGGCGAGCTTACCGACGGTGGTGGTTTTACCCACACCTTGCAGACCAGCCATCAGGATGATGGCCGGCGGCTGCTGGGCAAAGCTCAACTGGGTGGCTTCGGGGCCGAGGTCGGCGCCCATCAGGCTGGCCAGCTCGCGCTGCACCACGCCAACCAGCGCCTGGCCTGGCGACAGCGAGGCGAGGACTTCCTCGCCCAGGGCTTTTTCCTTGACGCGGGCAATGAATTCGCGCACGGCCGGCAGGGCGACGTCGGCCTCGAGCAGCGCCATGCGCACTTCGCGCAGCATTTCGGCGGTGTTGGCTTCGGTCAGACGCGCCTCGCCGCGCATGGTTTTGACGACCTTGGCAAGGCGTTGGGTAAGATTATCTAGCATGAGGAACCTGTGGAAGCGTGGATATAGCGGAGTCCGCGCGGGGGGCGGACGGACAATGGCCGTCATTTTACCTCAGGATCCGTGCCGGATAACCGACTGCGCTTAGTCGTAAGCGACGTCTTCGAGCCGGAACCGGAACTTGCGGCGTTCGGGCAGCGTCCAGCCTTCGCCGGGGGTGGGATCGCGCGGCGGCGACGGCGCTTGCGCAGTAGTGACAGGCGTAGTGATCACGGGCGCAGCGATTACAGGCGTAACGGTAACAGGCGTAATTGCACCAGGCCCGATAGTGGCAGGTGCGGTCCGCATGGCGGCAAGCAGCGCTGCCAGTACCGCTTCCGGCGTCAGGCCGGCAGTTGCGGCAGTTGCGGCGGGTGCAGGCGTGGGTTCGATGGGCTGACGGAGCTGCTGCTGCTGCTGCGCCAGCTTGGCGGCCTCGTCGCGCAAGCGGCAGGCCATCGCGTATTTCTTGTCGCCCGGACGGCGAACGAACAGGTCGGTCCAGGCATTGCGCGTGGTGCGCGCAAACGACTGCGCAAACTGGTTGGGCGAGACGGCCCGGCCCTTGTGAATGATCTGGTCGCCGACCACCTCGGCGTAGTTATGCTCGCTGTAGCTCCACGATCTGAGCACCGTGCCTTCGGGCAGAAACAACGATTTCCACTGGTAGCCGCGCATGCTGGCCGGAGCAGCGCCGCTTGCGCTGTCAGCCACAGGTCGATTGCTGCGCAGATGGCTTCGGACAAGTCCTGCGAGCCGCCATTGCGGCCCAGCTGGGTTATGAGGCGGAGCAGGGTGTCCTTGGGGGACCGCCAGCGTCACTGTGGATTGCATGCGATTTCTCCTTCTATTTTGTTCTGCTTTCTTTTAATTAGACCTGTAAAAAGCGAAAAGGTTCAAAACAGGGAAATACCGAAAAAAATAGAGGGAAATAGAAGCGCAAATTGAAGGTTCGCCACAGGGCGCCGCAAGGGGCACTGGCAGGTGGGCACCGCGCCACCCGGGGCGCGCCGTCGAGCCAGCAGGCAACCGGGCGCTGCAAAATAATTTCGCTGCCTTCGTATCGTTGCTCGCCGCCACCAGCCACCGCGACAGCCACCTGCACCGCCGCCCGACAGGGCCCGGCGTCCGCGTGCCTGGCCAGCCACCCGGCAAGCAAGGACCGCATCGCCCGCATCCGCGCCACTGCGCCACCTTGATCTATCGCAAACCTTATCATGTTGCCCCACGGTATAAATTACCGCTGCACGCCACAACCTTGTGCGCCATCGCAGTATCGATAAGGAGAGACGGATGAAGCTGAAAGCACTGTGCAGCACGCTGGCCCTGGTTTCCGTATTCCATGCCAGCGGCGTCCACGCCCAGGACGTGGTCCGGCTCGGCAACCTCAAGTTCGCCCATTACGGCGCCGTCTCGTATATTAAGGAAATCGCCCCCAAGTGCGGCCTCAGGGTCGAGGAACACGTGTTTGCCAAGGGGCTGGACGTGATGCAGGCCATTATTGCCGGTGAGCTCGACGTGGGCACCACCGCGTCGGAAGCGGCGATCTCGGGCCGCGCCGGCGGGGCGCCGATCTACGTGGTGGCCGGCTTTGCCAAGGGCGGCGCGCGGCTGGTGGGCCGCAGCGACCTGGCCCTGAAATCCGCCAGGGACCTCAAGGGCAGGCGCGTGGGCGTCACGCGCGGCGGCATCCAGGAAGTGCTGCTGCTGGCCGAGCTGCACAAGCACGGCCTGACGGCGTCCGACCAGCCGGGCAAGGACGTGCGGCTGGTGTTCCTGGCCTACGCCGACCTCAACCAGGCGCTGCTGGGCAAGAACATCGACGCCATGATGCAGTCCGAACCGCAATCGTCGCAGGCCATCAACAAGGGGTTCGGCAACGAGATCATCAAGCCGTATGACACCCCCATCGGCGAACCGGTACGCACCATGGTGATGACCGAGAAATTTTATAAAGAGAAGCGGCCGCTGGCCGCAAAATTCATGCAGTGCTTCGTGCAGGCCACCAGGACCTTTATCGAGCAGCCGGCCATGGCCGAAAAATACGTGCGCGAAGTCGTGTTCAAGGGCCAGATCACCAAGGACGACTTCGACGACGCCATCGGCAATTCGCCGTACACCTACGACATCACGCCCGAGCACATCCAGATCACCACCGACACCATGTTCAAGACCGGGGTGGGGCGCATGAACCGGCCCCCGGCGGCAAGAGAGTGGGTCAGGACCGACCTGCTGGAGGCGGCCAAACAATCGCTGGGCGTCAAATAAGATGCAGATCACTTCTTCCTGGCGCCAGGCCGGCGTGGGCCTGATCGTGCCGGCGCTGGCGATCGCGCTGTGGCAAGCCGCCGCCCACCTGCAGTGGGTGAACCCGCAAGTGCTGCCGTCGCCGCTGGCGGTGATGGAAAAATGGCTGGCCTACCTGCTGCCGCTGCAACCGTACGACCCTGCCCAGGGCAGCTGGCTGTCGTGGGCCGTGTCGGGCGAGCTGATCATGGATTCCATCGGCAGCCTGTACCGGGTGGTGGTGGGCTTTGCCATCGGCGCCGGGCTGGCGCTGCCCATCGGCCTGGCCATGGGCGCCAACCCGCGCGTGTACGACTGGCTCAACCCGCTGGTGCAGCTGCTGCGGCCGATTCCGCCCATTGCCTACATCCCGCTGTCGATCCTGTGGTTCGGGCTGGGCAATCCGCCGGCCGTGTTCCTGATCGCGCTGGGAGCGTTCTTTCCCGTGCTGATGAACACGATTGCGGGCGTGCGCCAGGTGGACGGCATTTATTTGCGCGCGGCGCGCAACCTGGGGGCGTCCGGCAGCACCATGTTCCTGCGCGTGATCCTGCCCGCTGCCGTGCCGTACATCCTGTCGGGCGTGCGGATCGGCATCGGCACCGCCTTCATCGTGGTCATCGTGTCCGAGATGATCGCGGTAAACAACGGCCTGGGATTCCGCATTCTCGAAGCGCGCGAGTACTTCTGGTCGGACAAGATCATTGCCGGCATGATCACCATCGGCATGCTGGGCCTGGCCATCGACGTCGGCATGAACAAGCTGAACAACCATCTGCTGCGCTGGCACCGCGGCCTGGAGAACCAATGACTTCGACGCTCAACCAAGCGCACATCACCGTGTCCGGCGTCAGCAAAATCTTCAAGACGGCCGAGCGCGACGTGGTCGCCCTGCAGGACATCGACCTGCAGATTCCGCAGGGCCAGTTCGTCTGCCTGCTGGGGCCGTCCGGCTGCGGCAAGTCGACCCTGCTCAATGCGATTGCCGGCTTCGCGCCGCCCACGGCCGGCACCATCACCGCGGACGGCCAGCTGGTTGCCGGACCGGGCCCCGAGCGCGGCATGGTGTTCCAGGAATACGCGCTGTTCCCGTGGATGACGGTGGCCGACAACATCGGCTTCGGCCTCGAAATCAAGGGCCGGGACAGGGCGGCAATCAAGGCCACGGTGGACCAGCTGCTGGCCATGTTGTCGCTGGGCGACTTCCGCAACCGCTATCCCAAGGACTTGTCGGGCGGCATGCGCCAGCGGGTGGCAATCGCCCGCGTGCTGGCGCTCGACTCGCCCATCATGCTGATGGACGAGCCGTTCGGCGCGCTCGATGCCCAAACGCGCCGCGTGATGCAGGAGGAGCTGCGCGCCATCTGGCGCCGCAGCCGCAAGACCGTCGTGTTCGTCACCCACGATGTCCACGAGGCG
>JBEVMD010000175.1:0-9155 GCA_040508835.1 Duganella sp.
CGTCATCCCCGCCTGCGCGGGGATGACGGATTTACGGCTATCAATCTCCCCGCTGCAGCGAAATTACGCCGAGTCCCGTCGTCGGCGTCGCACACGGTTCCTCGTCGAACGCGATGTCGCCCAGCGGATTGGCCTGGCCATCCGCCTTCAGTTCCGTAAAGCCGAACAGATCGCGGTCCATCAGGTGCGACGGCACCACGGTGGACAGCGACGAGAAGATGTTCTCCACGCGGCCCGGGAATTTCTTTTCCCAGTCGCGCATCAGGCCCTTGATCTGCTTGCGCTGCAGGTTTTCCTGCGAGCCGCACAGGTCGCACGGGATGATCGGAAAGCCTTTTACCTGCGCATAGCGCTCGGTGTCTTCTTCCTTCACGTACGCCAGCGGGCGGATCACCATGTGCTTGCCGTCGTCCGACATCAGCTTGGCCGGCATGCCTTTGAGTTTCCCGCCGAAGAACATATTGAGGAAGAAGGTCTCGAGGATGTCGTCGCGGTGGTGGCCGAGCGCGATCTTGGTGGCGCCCAGTTCATCGGCCACGCGGTACAGGATGCCCCGGCGCAGGCGCGAGCACAGCGAGCACGTGGTCTTCCCTTCCGGGATCAGGCGCTTGACGATGCTGTACGTGTCCTGGTTTTCGATGTGGTACGGGATGCCCAGTTTTTCCAGGTACGCCGGCAGGATATGGTCGGGGAAGTTGGGCTGCTTCTGGTCCAGGTTGACGGCCACGATCTCGAAATTGATCGGCGCCCGTTCGCGCAGCGTCATCAAAATATCGAGCAGCGCGTAGCTGTCCTTGCCGCCGGACAGGCACACCATGACCTTGTCGCCTTCTTCGATCATGTTGAAGTCGCCGATGGCCTGGCCCACCAGCCGGCACAGGCGCTTGTGCAGCTTGTTGTTTTCGTGGGCGATCTTCTCGGCCGATTTGGCGCCGGCAGGGCCGGCGTTTTCCAGGGTGTCCATTACAGCGTTCATACATTGTCCTTGATTTTGAATACTTCCACGCCCACGCCTTCGCAGTCGGGATACACGTCGGGCTTCATGGTGGAGACGTTGGCCGCGCGCACGCGCGGGTGTTCGAGCATGGCGCGCACGATGTCGTCGCACAGGCTTTCCTGCAGCTGCACGTGGCCGCGCGCCATCAGCCGCGCAATGGTGTCGCGGATGAAATCGTAATCAACCACTTCCTCGAGCTGGTCGTTGACGGGCGTGGACAGCGACAGCGGGATGTACAGGTCGACGTTGATCATCAGCCGCTGTTCGCCCTTTTTCTCGAATTCGTACACGCCGATGTTGATCATCACTTCGTAATTGCGCAGGAAGAGGCGGCGGCAGTCGGTCAGACTGGGGTGCATCAGGGACGACAGCATGGGATACCTTTAATGGATAAACTGTTTATTTGGTCAGGAACATCACGTCGCGCTGCAGCGGCACCAGGTGCTGGCCGCCGTCGACCAGCAGCGTGGTGCCGGTGAGCGCACGCGCCGACGCGGCGTACACCACGCTGTCGGCGATGTCCTCGGGGGTGCTGGAGCGGCCCAGCGGCGTGTGCTGGTGGGCGCTGGCAAATCCGGCTTCGGTCTGGTCGCCCGACACCAGGGTGATGCCGGGCGCCACGCCCACCACCCGCACCGTGGGCGCCAGCTGCTGCGCCAGCACGGTGGTGGCCGTGTGCAGCGCGGCCTTGGACAGCGTGTACGACAAAAAATCGGGGTTCAGATTGTACAGCTTCTGGTCCAGCAGGTTGATCACCACGGCCAGGCCGGCCGGCGCATCGGCCGGCGTGGCCGCATGCAGCGCCTGCGCCAGCAGGATCGGCGCGGCGACATTGGCGTGCATGTGGGCGTCGAGCCGCGCCACGGTGAAGTCGAACGCGCTGTCGTAGTCGAACAGCGAGGCGTTGTTGACCACGCAGCGCACCGGACCCAGTTGCGCGATCGCGCGCGGCAGCAGCGCGCGCACGGCTGCCTCGTCGGCCAGGTCGCAGTGCAGCGTGACGGCGCGCCGGCCCAGCGCGCCGATGGCGGCGGCCACCGCGTGCGCTTCCGCTTCCGAGTCGCGGTAGTGCACCGCCACGTCCCAGCCGGCGCGCGCCAGGCCGAGCGCGATAGCGCGGCCCAGGCGGCGCCCGGCGCCGGTCACGAGAGCCACGGGCGACGCAGGAGGTGTAGGTTGATCGATGCTGGTCATGATGGTCTGCTGGTTAAATGTGAGGCGACGTGGGAGACGACGTGCCGATTCGCTACAATATCGGGATGTCCCTACCCGAACCTTCTAGCGACGCGCTGGCCGCGTCCCACGCCCTGCAGCACCTGATTGCCGCCGAAATCGAACGCAATGCAGGCGCCATCTCGTTTGCCCGCTACATGGAACTGGCCCTGTATGCGCCCGACCTGGGCTACTACAGCGGCGGCTCCGCCAAGCTGGGAAAAGATGGCGATTTTACAACCGCCCCCGAGCTCACGCCGCTGTTCGGCGCGACCCTGGCGCGGGTTGCAGCCGCTATTATCGCCCAAAGCGCGCCGCAGATCCTCGAATTCGGCGCCGGCACCGGCAAGCTGGCGTTCGACATCCTGACCGAACTGGCCGCCACGGGCGTGCCGGTGGATCGGTATTACATCGTCGAACTGTCGGGCGAGCTGCGCGCGCGCCAGCAGCAGGCGCTGCGCGCATTCCCGCAAGTGCAGTGGCTCGACGCCATGCCCGATGCGTTTGACGGCGTGGTGTTCGGTAACGAGGTGCTCGACGCCATGCCCGTGCACCTGGTCACCAAGCACCCGGACGGCTGGCGCGAACTGCAGGTGACGGTGCAGGGCGGCCGCTTCGATTACCTGGAAGCGCCGGCCGATGCCGACATGCAGGCGCAGATCGCGCGCCAGATCTTCAACCAGGACGAACTGCCGGTCGGGTATGTGACGGAAGTGCATGGCGTGGGCTGCGGCTTCATGGCCAGCTTGAGCCGCATGCTGCTGGCCGGCCGCGCCAATGCCGCCTTCCTGTTCGACTACGGCTTTCCGGCCCACGAGTATTACCTGGACCTGCGCGCCACCGGCACCGTGATGTGTCACTACCGCCACCACGCGCACGCCGAGCCGTTTTATTATCCGGGCCTGCAGGACATCACGGCCCACGTGGACTTCACGGCCATGGCGCTGGCCGCGCAGGACGCCGGCATCGACATCCTCGGCTACTTCAACCAGGCCGGCTTCCTGCTGGGCGCGGGCATCGGCGAACTGCTGCTGCGCACCGACCCGGCCGACGTGGTGGCCTACATTCCGCAATCGAAGGCGGTGCAGAAACTGGTGTCGCCCGCCGAAATGGGGGAGCTGTTCAAGGTGCTGGCGATCGGCAGGAACGTGGCCCTGCCGGACGCCATCGCGGCGCAGGACCGCAGCCACCGCTTGTAATCGGCAAACAAATGTAGTCAAAAAGTCACGCTGATCAGAAAGGCAACAGGCTTCCTTGTCGTATTGCTGATGTGTGCGGCACAAGATCGGCTATCATGGATGATCCAGCGCCGAATTGGCGTCAACCTCCTGCGCCTCCCGGCAAGCAATTGGAACGATGGGCAAGATACATACTCACTATGACAACCTGAAGGTGGCCCGCATGGCGCCGCAGGAAGTCATACGTGCCGCTTACAAGGCCCTGAGCCAGAAGTATCACCCGGACAAGAACCCGGGCGATGAAAAAGCCGCGCGCATCATGGCCATCGTTAACAGCGCCTACGGCACCCTGTCCGATCCCCAGCGCCGCAAGGAACACGACGAGTGGATCGCTGCCGAGGAATGGGAAGTCGACTGGGTGGAAAGCACCCGCCACGAGGACGGCCGCGGCGGCGACAAGTCGCGCCACGACGAACACTGGCCGCCCGACACCCTCGACGAGCCGCCCGTCAAGCCGAAGTCGCTGGCGCGCTGGAAGTGGGGCGGGGCGCTGCTGGCCTGCCTGTCGGTGGGCTGGGTGGCCGGCGCCGTCACGGCCGAGCGCAACTGGCTGGAAAAGGCGTGGGGCGGCAAGCCCGCGCCCGGCATCGCCCAGGCGCGCGCCGCCAGCGTGCCGCGCCCCGTGGACAGCAAGGAGCAGCCCGACGTCTGGGCCGCCAGCGCCCAGGCCGGGCAGGCGGACCGCCCGCCCAAGGTCAAGGTGGTGGCCATGTCGCAGGTGGTGCTGCCCAGCGCCGCCAACGACTGCAACAACGAAGGCGACGAGGCGCAAAACCGGGCCCAGATCCTGGTCGCCCCCAACGGCGAGCCGTGGCCGCGGCAGTCGGGCTATATCGACGGCTTTTCGGTCGGCAACCGGGGCGAGGACATGCAGCTCATGCTCGACAATGCCGGCAACGCGTCGGCCGTGTTCATCAAGGTCTACGACGTCGACCGCCGCGCCAACGTGCGCTACGCCTACGTGCAGGCGCACGACAAGCTGATGGTGGACCAGCTGGCCAATGGCAAGTATGAAATCCGCTACCAGATCCTCGATACCGACGCTTCGTGAGCGGCGCCCGCCGCCACGCCGGCGGCGGCCATCCCGCACCGCACGGCTGCTGCCGAGCTCGAGTTCTCCGCCCGTTCGCTGACGCAGTAGCACCCTGTTGCCGGGTTCGCCGCAGACTTCCATTGGGCTTGTCACCGTGGGGGATTCTGATTATGCTAGGAAATACCAGCCAGACGGCAGCAGGCGTACTCACCAGGAGATTTTCCGCATGACCGATTCCCACGCCTCAGACGACGACTGGCTGATCGAGGAAGACGACGAGCTTCCCGGGCCGGGGCCGGGCGGGCCGGAGCCGCGCCACTGGCGCGTGCTGATCGTCGACGACGACGTGGACGTCCATGCAGTGACCAGGCTGGCACTACGCAACGTGAGCTTCAAGGACCGCGAGCTCGAACTGTTTTCCGCCTACAGCGGGCGCGAAGCGTTCGACATCCTGCGCGACACGCCCGACATCGCGCTGGTGCTGCTGGACGTGGTGATGGAAACCGACGACGCGGGCCTGATCCTGGCCCGGCGCATCCGCGAAGAGCTGCACAACCACATCGTGCGCGTGGTGCTGCGCACCGGGCAGCCGGGCCAGGCGCCCGAGCAGCGCGTGATCATCGAATACGACATCAACGACTACAAGGCCAAGACCGAGCTGACCACGCAAAAGCTGTTTACCACGGTGATTTCGTCGCTGCGCGCGTACGAGAGCCTGAACATGCTCGAACGCAGCCGCATCGGCCTGGGCAAGATCCTGTCGGGCGCCACCAACCTGTACCAGATCCACTCGCTGCGCGAATTCGCGTCCGGTGTGCTCAACCAGGTCAGCGCCATCCTCGACGTCGGCGCCGACGGCGTGCTGTGCCTTATGCAGGGCAACACGGGCGTCACCAGCGTGGTGGCGGCCACCGGCGGCTACGCCGCGCTGGGCGAGGCCGAACGCATGCCCACCGACCACCCGCTGTGGGCGACCATCGCCAAGGCGTTTGCCGAAAAGAAAAGCCAGTTCGAGCATCCGGCCAACGTGCTGTTCATCCACACTCAGGAAGGACGCGAGGTGGCCATTTCGGTCACGCCGCCCTGGCCGCTGGCGCAGATCCAGCGCGATTTGCTGGAAGTGTTCTGCCAGCGCATCGCCTCGGCCTTCGACAACCTGTACATGTTCGGCCAGCTGCGCCGCGCGCAGGAGGCCACCGTGGTGGCCCTGGCCGACCTGGCCGAGTTCCGCGACAAGAGCACGGGCGGCCATGTGCGGCGCGTGCAGCAGCTGTCGCTGGCGCTGGCCCAGCGCCTGGCCGAACGCGGCACGTATCCCGACGAGCTCACGCCGCAGCTGCTGGAGATGATCGGCCTGGCCAGCATCCTGCACGACGTGGGCAAGGTGGCCACGCCCGACCACATCCTGCTCAAGCCGGGCATCCACACGCCCGAGGAGCGCGAGACGATGCGCGAGCATGCGGCGGTGGGCAAGGCGATCCTGGAGCGCGCCGCCAATATGGTCGATGGCGTGAGCTACCTGACGTACAGCGCGCAGATCGCCGGCGGCCACCACGAGCATTACGACGGCAAGGGCTATCCGCAGGGCCTGAAAGGGCGCGATATCCCCGTGGCGGCGCGCATCGTGGCCGTGGTGGACGTGTTCGACTCGCTGCTGCACGAGCGCCCGTACAAGGAGCCGTGGCCGCATACCGAGGCGGTCACGTATATCCGCGAACGGGCGGGCACCCAGTTCGATCCGGAAGTGGTGGCGGCGCTGATGGAGCTGATCGAGCGCGATCCCGGCATCGGGCACACGCCGGGATAGCAGGCTGCCTGCAGTCTTGTGCAAGCCGCGAGCACCGCACCGCAAAGCCGTCATTGCCGCGAAAGCGGGAATCCGATGTTTTAGCGCCGCACCAGCGCCTCGAACTCGCCAAGGGGCATCGGCTTCGCAAACAGGTAACCCTGCGCCTCCTCGCACTGCTTGGACCGTAAAAAGTCGCGCTGCGCTTCCGTCTCCACGCCTTCGGCCACCACGGACAGTCCCAGCGAATGGGCCAGCGCAATGGTGGCCGCCACGATCACGGCGTCGTCCGGATCGGTCTCGATATCCTTGACAAAACCGCGGTCGATCTTGATGCGGTCGATCTCGAACAGCTTCAGGTAGCTCAGCGACGAGTAGCCGGTGCCGAAATCGTCGATCGCCACCTTGATGCCGCGCGAGCGCAGTTGCACGAGCAGTGCGCGGCTGCTTTCCGGGTCCTGCATGGCGGCCGATTCCGTGATTTCCAGTTCCAGCAGCGCCGGGTCGATGCCCTGGCTGCCCAGCAGGCCGTCGAGCAGCGGCAGCAGGCCGGCGCCGTGGCACTGGCGCGCCGACAGGTTCACCGCCAGCCGCAGATGCGCCAGGTCGCCGCCGCGCCACGCTGCCAGCAGCGCCGTGGCCTGTTGCAGCACCCATTCGCCCAGCGGCAGTATCAGGCCCGACTCCTCGGCAATGGGGATGAAGCGGTCGGGGGACACCATGCCCAGCTCCGGGTGGTGCCAGCGCAGCAGCGCCTCGGCGCCGATGATGCGCTGCGTGGCCAGGTCCACCTGCGGCTGCAGGTACAGTTCGAACTCGTGCTGTTCCAGCGCCTGCCACAGGCGGCCTTCGAGCAGCAGGCGCTCGTGGGTGGCCGCGTTCATCGCGGCCGAGAAGAACTGGAAGTTGCCGCGTCCCTGGTGCTTGGCCGCGTACATCGCCGTGTCGGCATGGCGCATCAGGGTGCCGGCGTCGTCGCCGTCGGACGGGAACATGGCCACGCCCACGCTGGTGCCGCTGTGGATGGTCTTGCCCTGCAGCGCATAGGGGTCGGAGAGCGACGCCACCAGCCGCACGGCGATGTTGGAGGCGTCGTCGGGCGTGACCGCGCCCGAGGTGACGACAATGAATTCGTCGCCGCCCAGGCGCGCGATGATGTCCACCTCGCGCAGCAGTTCGCGCAGGCGGCTGGCCACGGCCACCAGCAGCTGGTCGCCCACCTCGTGGCCGTGGGTATCGTTGATTTTCTTGAAGTGGTCGAGATCGAGGAACAGCACCGCCGCCGTGCCGTGCGCGCGCCGCGTCTGCGCCAGCAGCTGGTCGAGCCGCAGGTTGAGCGAGAGCCGGTTGTCCAGCCCCGTGAGGGCGTCGTGGTGGGCCAGGCGGTGGATGTGCTCCTGCGCCTGGTGCTGGGCCGTCAGGTCGTGCAGGATGACCACGAACAGGTGCTCGTCGGGCAGTTCCACCTCGCTGACCGAAATCGACAGCGGGAACTCGCTGCCGTCGCTGCGCCAGCCCGTCAGCTCGTATTCGTGGGTGACGCCGCAGGCGACCATGCGCAGCAGGCCGGCCGCGTCCAGCCCCTCCGCTTCGCCCACGCCCACCGGGATCAGGCGCTCCAGCCGCAGGCGCATCATCTGCTCGGGCGAGTAGCCGAACAGGCGGCCGGCGGCGGCGTTGGCCGATTTGAGCCAGCCGTCGCCGTCCACGGTGAGGATGGCGTCGGCCGCCTTGTTCAGGATCGCCTGCAGCCGCGCTTCGCGCTCGCGCAGGCGCGCCGTGCTGTCGGTCACCTGGCCCTGGATGCGCGCCCGTTCGCCGCTGATCAGCATCATCAGGGCGCCCAGCAGGCCGGTGAGCAGCAGCCCGCCCGTGAGCACGGTCCAGCTTTGCCAGCCGCGCTGCTGCACCAGGTACGCAGGCGTGGGCGCGAGCGTCAGTTCGTAGACGCGGCCGCCGAAATGCAGCTGGCGCCGGAAGTCGCTGGCCGCCGTCGGCCGCAGCACGGTGTCGCGCAGCACGCGGGTCGAGGTGGCGTCGCCCAGGTCGACGAAGCGCACCAGGAAGTGCTCGAACTCGGAGCGCTTGAGCGCCTGTTCCAGCAGGGTGTCGAACTGCATGGCGATCATCAGCGCGCCGATGGCATGGCGCTGGTCGTTGGCGGGATACACGGTTTGCACCAGCACCATGCCCACGCCCGGCAGGCTGCGCACGAACTGCATCGGCGCGCCGGCCGTGGGCTGGCCCGACTCGATGGCGCTTTCGAGCGCCGCGCGGCGCACCTCCTCGGACAGGAAATCGAGCCCCAGGTAGGCGCGTGCCTCGGCCGGCTCGATGAACGAGGCGACGAAGTATCGGGCGCGTGGCGTGGCCACGCGCGGGAAACCGGCCAGCGAGGGCTCGCGGATCTCGAAGCCGGGATCGACGTGCTCGCGCGCCCAGGCCTCGAAGCCGGCGCGCTCGGGGCCGGCCACGGGCACCAGCCACGACATCGACAGCAGCTCGGGGCGCTGATCGAGGTAACCGTGGGCCAGGTTGCTGAAATCCTCGGCGCGCAGGTTGCGGCGCGGGTCGTCGAGCGCCTTGGCCATGGCGTAGATAAAACGTTCGTGCTCGCTGAACTGCGCCTGCAGCAGGTCGCCCGTCTGCTGCGCCTTGAGGCGGAACGCCTGCAACTGCTGACTGCTTTCCCAGCGGTCGGCCTGCACGTAGATGCCGATGAAGGCGGCCGCCGACAGCAGCAGCGGCAGGCCTACCAGCATGCGCCGGCGCGACCACAGCGCGCGCGGGCTGCCGATGACGATCCAGGTGAGCGGGGCGGCCAGCAGGATGCCGATGGTGTCGCCCATCCACCAGGCCAGCCAGTCGCCCACGATGGTGTCGCCGTGC
>JBEVMD010000040.1:0-2615 GCA_040508835.1 Duganella sp.
CACTCCAGCCCCACACCCCGGACTTCGCAGGATTTGCGCCATGAGCTGGACCATCTCATGGAGGAAGCCGGCGATGTAGTGTTCCGCCTCGATGCCAACGGCGCGATCGCGTTTGCCAGCAAGCGGGCGGTGGCGCTGACCGGGCGCCTGGCGCCGTTGCCGGGACTGCCGCTGGCGCGCCTGCTGGCCGACGACGACGTGGCGCCGCTGGCCGCCCTGCTGGCGGCGGTGCGCGCGTCGCAAGCGCCGCAGCTGCTGCAGGTGCGCATCAAAACTCCCGAGGCCGACATCCGCCATGAGCTGCGCGTGTCCTGCCTCGTGCGCGCCGACGGCACGCCGGACCTGCTGGTGGTGGGACGCGACATTTCGCAACAGCGCGCCACCGAAGACCGGCTGCGCCACCTGGCCACCCACGATGCGCTGACCGAGCTGCCCAACCGCCTGCTGCTGTCGGACCGCATCCGCATGGTGATCGCCAACGCGCGCCGCTCGGGCCAGGGTTTTTCCGTGGCCACCATCGGTCTCGACAGTTTCAAGAAGGTGAACGACGGCCTCGGTCATCCGGTGGGCGACGCCTTGCTGCAAATGGCTGCCGCGCGCCTGCGCAAGACCCTGCGCGACAGCGACACCCTGGCGCGCGTGGGCGGCGATGAATTTGTCGCCATCCTGCCCGGCACCCATACCGAGGCCCAGATCAAGCTGGTGACGGGACGCCTGATCGCCACCCTGCAATCGCCGTTCGAAATCGGCAGCCACACGATTTACGTGGGCGCGTCGGTGGGCGTGGCGATCTATCCGCTGCATGCGGAAGACGAAGTCAAACTGGTGGCGCTGGCCGATGCGGCCATGTCGCGCGCCAAGGAAACGGGCAAGGCCCGCTGCGTGGTGTACAGCCCCGCGCAGGCCGGCCCGCCGCAGCACGATATCTCGCTGGAAGCGGCCATGTTCCAGGCCGTGCGCGAGGGCGAATTTTTACTGTACTACCAGCCGATCGTGGACGCGCCCACGCGCGAAATCCAGGGCTTCGAAACGCTGATGCGCTGGAAGCACCCTACCCTGGGCATGGTGCCGCCGGTGCGCTTCATTCCGATTGCCGAAGCCAATGGCCTGATCAACCTGCTGGGCGCCTGGGCGCTCAAGGCGGCCTGCGTGCAGCTGCGCCAGTTCGAAGAGGTGGCGCGCCGCGAGCTGTACATCTCGGTCAACATCAGTCCGCGCCAGTTCCGCAACGATAAATTCCTCGACGTGCTCGACGACGCGCTGGCGTTTTCGGGCCTGGCGGGCGAACGCCTGGTGCTGGAAATTACCGAAGGCACGCTGATGGTCGATCCCGCGCATGCGGAGGCCATCCTCACCAAGATGGCGGAGCGGCGCGCGCGCATCGCCATCGACGATTTCGGCACCGGCTACTCGTCGCTGGCGTACCTGAAACGCTTCCCCATTTCCGTGCTCAAGATCGATCGCGCGTTTATCCGCGACCTGCCAGGCTCGCAAAAGGACGGCGCGATCTGCAACACGGTACTCGATCTGGCCAAGCACCTGGACCTGTCGGTGGTGGCGGAAGGCGTGGAGACCGAAGAGCAGATGGCGTGGCTCGACCAGCGCGGCTGCCAGTACGTGCAGGGCTACCTGACCGGCAAGCCGATGCCCGCCAATGTGGCCATGGCCGCGCTGCGCGAAAGCATACACGCCCGCCTGGTGCCGCCGCTGCCGGCGCCCTCGCCCATCAACCAACCGTTGCAGGTGTCCCCATGAGCGAGAGCTATCAATCCGGCACGGCGCTCGGCGACAAGACGCTGGCGCAGCTGTGGGACTGCGCGCGCCGGCGCGGCGACATGCCCGGTTTCGCCAAGGCCATCACGGCGATCCTGGGCGCCATGCGCGGCGAAGACGACCAGGAATTCAACATGACGCGCACCGTGCTGTCCGATCCGGTGCTCACGCAGAAGGTGCTGCGGCTGGCCAACAGCGGCATGTACTCGGCTTTCGGCCAGCACGTCAACACGGTGTCCAAGGCGGTGGTGGTGCTGGGCACGGACGCCATCGGCCACCTGGCGCTGGGCCTGAAACTGATCGAGGAACTGGGCGCCGGCGCGGCCGGCGGCGAAGCCACCGTTGCCCACATCGAAATGGAAAAGGCGGTGCTGGCGGGGATCGTGGCGCGCCAGATCGCCACGGCCGCCGAACACCCGAACGGCGAGGAAGCCGTGGTGTGCTCGATGCTGCACACGCTGGGCCGCATGATGCTCACCTTTTACATGCCCGAGCGCTGGCTCGAACTGCAGCGCCGCGCCGACGACGAAGGTTGCAGCGTGGACGACGTGGCACCCGCCATGCTGGGCCTGGGCATGGCGCAGGTGGGCCACGCGGCCGCCCTGCACTGGCGCCTGCCGGCGCGCCTGATCGACGGCATGCGCACCGTGACGCCGCCGCCGGACGGCGAGGAGATCGTGGCCTCCGACTGGATTGCCGGCCTGTCCACCATGGCGGCCCTGTGCGCGCAGGCGCTGTGGCACGACGACGCCGTGGGCGCCGCCGAAGTGGAGGCGCTGACCGAACGCTATGCGTCGCTGCTGGGCGTGGCGCCGGACCACCTGATGGCGGCCATCGAACAG
>JBEVMD010000041.1:0-5206 GCA_040508835.1 Duganella sp.
GTTTTTTGCGCGGGTTCTTTGGGCCGCGTCAGGGGCGTGGGCGGCGCGCAATTCGCGCGCTTACGTCAGAAAGCGTTGGGGTTCGAAGTCGCGGGGGCTGAACGGCTGCAGCGCGTGTTCCGTGGTGCGCGCGGCCAGCGACAGGTCCCAGCCGGCCGCCAGGTAGTCGCACAGCTGCGACACCAGCACCGACGGCGGCTGCTCGCTGTTGTCGCGCACATTGCGGCCCACCCAGCTGATATACAGTTTGTCGCGCGCGGCCAGCACGGCTTCGAGCATCAGGTACCGGTCGTCGTCGCGGCGCGAGCGGTCGCCGGGACGGGCCATGCCGGGCAGCGCCAGCAAATCAAAATCGGCCTTGGGCGCGCGGCGCGGGAAGTCGCCGTCGTTCATGCCCAGCAGGCACACCACGCGAAACGGCACGGCGCGCATCGGCATCAAAGTGCAGAACGTGACACCGCCGGACACGAACTGGTGGTTCAACGTGGGTTCGTCCATCAGCCCGAGCCACGCTTCGCGCAGCACGGCCAGCGGCACCGGCTCGTCGAACTGCGCGCCTTCGCACGTCTCGAGCCAGACGTTGAGCGCGTCGTCGAGCTGCGCGAGCGTGAGGCGGTCGCCCTCTTCCCCGGCCTTGAAAAACGCCGCCATCAGCGCGCGCGCGTGCACGCCCCATGCGGACGGCGTGTGCGGCTGCGCCAGCACGGCGCGCCAGTGCAGCAGCGCTTCCACCAGTTGTGCCAGCGAGCCGGCCAGCGCGGCATCGAGCCCGCCCACTTCGACATACGGTTCGATGCCCGCGAAACTGGCGCTGCCCGCGCCGCTGCCGGCGGAGCCGCCGCTGGCGTAACCGAGCAGCATGCGCCGCACGCCGAAGATCCAGGCATTCTGTTCGCCGGCCGGCCCCAGTCCCAGGCCGCTGCGGTGGTCGTGGTCGAGCCCCCAGCGCACGCCCGAGCCTTCGATCCACTGGCCCAGCGTGGGCAGGTCGTCCTCGGCCAGGCCGAAGCGGGCCGCCAGCGCGGGCACGTCGAGCAGATCGCGGATCTCGCTCTGGCGGCAGCGCTGCTGCGGCAGGCGCAGCAGCCACTCCAGCGCCACCAGCAGCGGATTGACGCTGCGGTCGTTGACGTCGCCGATCTCGAACGGGATGTAGCGCGCATCGCTGCGCCGGTGCTGGCCGAACACGGCGTGGATGGCGGCGGTAAAGGTGTCGATGTCGGGCACCATCACCACCACGTCGCGCGGGCGCAGCGGCGCGCCCGTGCGTTCGGCCTGGGCGAACTGCCTGAGCAGCTGGTCGTGCAGCACCTCGACCTCGCGCTGCACGCTGTGGGTGACGTGGAATTCGATCGACCGGTCGGCGTCGGGCGGGGGCGCGTGGGGATGCTCGGCCAGCGGCAGCAGGTCGCGCACGGCCGCCTGCACCTCGGCCAGCAACGTGTCGCCGTCGCCGTCGCCGAACAGGTCCACGCGCAGCGGCGCCACCGCATCGTCGTCCTGCGCTTCGGCGGCGGCCGTGGCGGCCGCTTCGTCGAATTCGTCGAGCATGCGGATGAAGTCGCGGCCTTGCCGCCCCCAGCTGGCCAGCAGCGGGTGGCTGTGCGCGTGCAGCTCCTCGAGCGGCACCTGGCCCAGATCGTGGCCGTTGCGCAGCTGCTGGCGGCGGTACGCGGACCGCAGCAGGTCGCGCCCTTCGATGATGTCGCCCCAGTAAAACCGGCACGGATTGGGCACGGCCAGCACCACCTGCGTGTGGCGCGCCAGCGCGGCCAGGGCTTCCAGGGTCTGATACGGCAGCGCGGACACGCCGAAGATCACGATCCGGCGCGGCATGCGGCCCAGCGGCGCCTGGCCCGCGGCCGTGGCGCGCACGAACTCCGTGTGCACGGTGGCGCGGCCCAGCGCGCGCTCGTGCGGCGCCACGTCGGCGATCACCGCGCGCCACAACTGCGCCTGCCAGCACTGGTCGGCGGGCATGTCGGGCGCTTCGCCGCGCGCGGTGCGCAGCACGTTGCGCCCTGCAGCCCAGTCGTCGAGCCAGTCGGCGCGGTACACCTGGTACTGGTCGAACAGGTCGGACAGGCGCTCGGCGAGCTGCAGCCGGCGTTCCGGCTCGCCATCGGCCAGAAAATGGCGCAGCGGCGCGAACACGGGGTCGGCCAGCAGCGTGGGCAGCAATCGCATCAGGCGCCAGGTGAGCGGTCCCTTGTCGAACGCGGAGCGCACCGGCACCCGGTCGCGGCCCAGCATCCCCCGATAGGTCTCCCACAGAAAGCGCGCGGGCAGCGCCACGCGGGTGGCGGCGCACACGCGCATCTGTTCGGCCAGCGCGATTTTCAGCCACTCGGCCACGCCGTTCGACTGCACCAAAAAGGTTTCGGATTCGAGCGCGCCCAGCGGATGGTTGCGCAGCCACTGGAACACGGCTGCGCGCAGCTGTTCCAGCTGATTGCCGTGCAAGATCAACAGGCCGGGGGTGATGCTCGATTGCATAATGCGCTGGGGTGGGACGAAAGGTCCCTATTATCGCTCTACCCGGGATCGTAGGCCAGTAGTTCCTGTTCGATGTGCGGGGCCAGGAGCAGCAGCATGGCGTGCATGCGCGCCACCAGCGCGCGGGCATGGTCGATATCGGCGTCGCCGCGCGACTTTTCCAGCGCATGGCACAGGTTACCGAAGCGCATGGCGCCCACCGCGCGCGCCGACGACTTGAGGCGGTGCCCCAGCTCCGACAGCTGCACCTGGTCGGCAGCGGCCAGCGCGGCGTCGATCTCGCCCATGCCGCCGCGGGCGGAATCGAGGAACAGCAGCGCGTACTTGCGCATCTTGTCCGGCTTGCCGCTGAAGGTCTGCGCCAGCGCGGCCACGTCGAACAGCGGCCCCTCATCGGCCGAAGGCATGGCGGCCGACGGCATGGCGGGCGACGGCATGGCGGGCGAGCACATGGCGGCCGACGGCATGGCGTCGGGAACGGCGGCCGATGCCGGCGCCATGGATGCTGCGGGCGATGCGGGCGATACGGGCGATACGGGTGATACGGGCGAAGACGTCGGCACCGGCGGCGGCAGCGCGGCGCCGGCCTGCAACGCCGCCGCGCCGGCCGCCGTGGCGCTGCCGTCGGCCATGGTGAAGAACGACGGCGGCGGCGGCGCCACCGGGCGCGGCGCGGCCGCCGGCATGCCGGTGCGCTGGCTGAGCCACTTGGACAGCATGGCGAACAGCAGCCGCGGCGCCACCGGCTTGGTCACGAATTCGTCCATGCCCGCCGCCATGCAGCGCTGCTGGTCGTCGCGGCCGGCGTTGGCGGTCATGGCGATCACCAGGGTGCCCGACAGTTTGGGATGGGCGCGGATCAGGCGCGTGGTTTCGTAGCCGTCCATGACCGGCATCTGCACGTCCATCAGCACGCAGTCGAAGCGTTCCTTGAGCAGCAGGTCGATCGCCTCCTTGCCGTTGTTGGCCACGCACACGGTGGCGCCGCAGTCCTCCAGCAGCTCCTGCCCCACCTGCTGGCTGAAGATATTGTCTTCCACCAGCAGGATCGACGAGCCCTTTATACAATCGAGCATTTCCGGCTGCAGCGTGTCGTCGAGCGGCGCCAGGATGTGCACCGGCTTGGCCAGGCGCGCCGTGAACCAGAACATGCTGCCCACGCCAGGCTCGCTGTCCACGCCCACGCTGCCACCCATCAGCTCCGCCAGCTGCTGGCTGATCACCAGGCCCAGGCCCGTGCCGCCGTAGCGCCGCGTGGTGGAAGTATCGGCCTGGTGGAACGACTGGAAGAGCTGCGCCATCTCGTCGCCGCTCATGCCGATGCCCTGGTCCTCCACTTCGAAGCGCACCAGCAGATGGCTGTCGCGGTCTTCCAGCATGCGGGCGCGCACGTACACCTTGCCGTGTTCCGAAAACTTGATGGCGTTGCTGGTGAAGTTGATCAGCACCTGTTCCAGGCGCAGGGGATCGCCGCGCAGCTGGCGCGGCAGGTCGGGATGGACTTCGTACACCAGTTCCAGCCCGCGCGCGGTGGCCAGCTCGCCCAGCTGGCTGGTGAGGTTCGACAGCAGCAGGTCGAGCGAAAAATCGAGTACCTCGAGGTCCATCTTGCCCGCCTCGATCTTGGAAAAGTCGAGGATGTCGTTGATGATGCCCAGCAGGTGCTGGCCCGAGTGATAGATCTTCTGCAGGTAGTCGCGCTGCTTGGGATGGGTCACCGATTTGAGCGCCAGGTGGGCCATGCCGATAATGCTGTTCATCGGCGTGCGGATTTCGTGGCTCATATTGGACAGGAAATCGGTCTTGGCGCGGTTGGCCGTGTCGGCCCGCTCCTTGAGCTGGTGCAGTTCGGTGACGTCGGTGGCCACGCCGATCACGGCCGTCACCGCGCGGCCCAGCGTGACGGGCACGCGCACGTTCCAGTGGTGCTGCATCACGCCGTCGGGACAGGCGAACTGGGTTTCGTCGGCGCGCTTGACGCCATCGACAAAGACGGGCCGCTCCAGCGCCCACGCGGCATCGGCCTTGTCTTCGGCCATCAGTTCGCGATCGCGCCTGCCCACGATGTCCGCCACCGCAAAGCCCATGTGCTCCGCCATCTTCGGGTTGACGTAGATGTAGCGCCGATTCTGGTCCTTCATGTACACGTGGGCGTCCACGTTGTTGAGCACCGTGTCGAGCAGCACGCGGTGCTTGACCGCGCGCCGGCGCGACGAATACAGCACGGCCAGGTAGCTGTACAACAGCAGCGTGCCGCCGCCGCCCACCAGCCCCGCCACCAGCGGAAAATAATAATCGAAGCCGCTGCGCAGCGTGGCCTTGCGGGCCTGGAACTGCGCCTTCCACAGCACGCCGTTGAAATCGACCGGCAGCACGGATTCGAAGTAGTCGTCCCGGCGGCGGCCGTCCTGCACCTGGTCGGCGGTCAGCGCCAGGTCGTTATAGAGCAGGCGGTCGCGCGGCTCGATCACCAGCCGGCGCCGTTCGGCGTCCACGCTGGCGTCGGCGTACAGGTTCAGGTGCAGCCCGCGCACGGCCATCTGGTCGATCGCGATCTGCATCAGGCGCGCCACGGAAAACTGCAGGCCAACCGTGCCGCGGTAGGCCTGCAGTTTTGCGTCGCCAGCGGCGGCGTCGGGCAGCGGCAGTTCGCGCCGGTACACGGGCAGGCGGATCGCAAACGGGCTGGCAACCGGCGTGGGAACAACCG
>JBEVMD010000195.1:0-6265 GCA_040508835.1 Duganella sp.
GGACGGCGTGAAGTGGCGCGATGGCGGCAGGCTGCGCCAGAATTCCCATGCGGCCAGCACGCCGGCCACGCCGACCGTGCCCACGGCCAGGCGCCACGAAAAATGGTCGCTCAGCACCGACGTGATCACCCGCCCTGCCATGCCGCCAAACGCGCTGCCGCTGATGTACAGCCCCATCGACAGGCCCAGCGACGTCGGTTCGATTTCCTCGCCCAGGTAGGCCATGGCAATGGCCGGCATGCCGCCCAGCGCCACGCCCAGCAAGGCGCGCATCGCCAGCAGCTGGTGGTAGTTGTGGGCAAACGCGCACAGCACCGTCATCACGGCCGCAATGGCCATGGCGCCCACCATCAGCGGCTTGCGGCCCAGCCGTTCGGACAGCGCGCTCGACACCAGCAGCGACAGGGCCAGCGCCCCGGTCGAGATCGACAGCGCGAAACTGCTTTGCGCCGCGCTCAGCGCAAACTCGTGCGACAGCAACGGCATCAGCGGCTGCACGCAGTACAGCAGCGCGAAACACGAAAAGCCGCCGAAGAACATGGCGCGGTTGCTGCGTTTGAAGTCGGCCGAACCGGCGCGGATGCGCGGCGCCGCCGCAGCGGTGGCAACGGCGGGCGACTCGGTGGCGATGGAGGCGGCGGTGGACATGGCAAGCAATCGAAGCGAAAACGATGGACCATCTTAGGTTTGCACGATTGCACTGTCCAATATATATTTAAGCCATTAGTCATACTTTAAAAAGATAACCGCCATGGAACTGCGCCACTTGCGCTACTTTGTCGCCGTTGCCGAGGAGCTCAGTTTTACCCGCGCGGCCGAACGGCTGCACATCGGCCAGCCGCCGCTGAGCCACCAGATCCAGATGCTGGAAGCGGAAGTGGGCGCGCAGCTGCTGGAACGCAGCAAGCGCTGGGTGCGCCTCACGGAAGCCGGCAAGCTGTTCCTGGCCGATGCCCAACGCATCCTGGCGCTGTCCGGCCAGGCCGTGCAGACGGCGCGCCGGGCCGAGCGCGGCGAGGCAGGCGAGTTGCGCGTGGGGTTTACGTTTTCCACGCCATTGACGCCGCTGTTTGCCACCGTGATCAACCGCTACCGGCAGCGGTATCCGGGCGTCACGCTCACGCTGCACGAGATGTCCACCTTCGGCCAGATCGACGCGATTGCCGACCGCCGGCTCGACCTGGGCCTGGTACGCCCGCCCGAGCAGGCGCTGCCGAATGGCGTGATGCTGACCGTGCTGCGGCGCGATCCGCTGGTGCTGGTGCTGCCGGTGGGGCATGCGCTGGCAAAAAAGAAAGCCATTGCCATCAGCGACCTCGCGGGCCAGCCGCTGGTGATGTATCCCAAGACGGCCGGCACCGGCATCCATCCGCAGATTTTCCGGCTGTGCAAGGAGGCGGGGTTCGTGCCGAACATCGCGGTGGAAGCGGGCGAGGCATCGACCATCATCGGACTGGTGGCAGCCGGCAGCGGGATTTCTGTGTTGCCGAGCTCGTTCGAGATCATCCGCCTGAGCGGCGTATGCTACCGGCCGCTGGCCGATCCCGAGGCCAATACGGCGCTGCTGCTGGCGCGGCGCAAGGACGATGTGTCGCCGCTGGTGGCGGGGTTCGTGGCGGTGGCGGAGGAAGCTGCGGGGTGAGCTGTTGGCGGCGCTGCGACATTGACTGCGGCAGCGGACCGTCCTGCCTGCGCGGGGATGACGGAGCGGGCGGTAACGATGACGAACGCTGCTGTTGCCTGCGGCGTAGACTGGATTCCCGCCTGCGCGGGAATCTAATTTTTACGAGTAGTCCGCGTCCAGCTCGGAGCCTGCGTAGTTCTCCAGCTCGCCGAACAAGGTCTTCATGGCCGTGCGGCCCTGGATGTGCTGCAGCACGGTGCACGTCTTGCGGTAGCTGTCGATGCGGTCCAGCAGGACCGGGTGGTGTTGCACCGGCACGGCGGCCACCAGCGCGGCCCAGCCTTCCTCGAAGTCGGGCTTGTTCTTGCGCACCGATTTCACGAAACGCTCGAACTCCTTCTGGCCCGTGCGCGCCACCACCCTGCCCCCGCCTTCCACGGCAAAGATGATGGCCAGCGCGATCACGCCCTCTGCGTTGAGGTCGGTATCGCTGACCGGGCCTTCGCTGTGGTGCCGGCGCAGCCAGTTGGCCAGGCGCACGATGGCCTGCACTTCCTTGCGCTGGCGGTGCATGACCGCGTAGCGCTCGGTGCCGTTCCAGTTCTGGTTGGGATCGGTCTGGCACAGGTCGATGAACAGGTCGCGCAGGCGCCGGGCCGCATACACGGGGTCGGTATCGTATTCGCCCACCAGCGAATCTTCCGGCAGCGCCGACAGCTCCTTGATCATGCGGAAGCCGATCTGGAACGCGTGTTCGGCGCCCTCCTCGATCAGGATGTCGAGCGCATCGAGATCGCTGTCGGCGCCGTCCGGCTCGGGCAGCGCGTGGTCGAGTCCCAGCGACACGGCGCCCACCGTCAGCTGCAAGGCTTTCTGGATGCCGTCTGCCGTGCGGTCGTTGGTGAACTTTTCCGCCACCATGGCCGTGATGCCCGTCAGTTCATCGGCCAGCGCGTAGGCGGCGTCGTCGTCGGGGTGCCGGGCCAGTTGCTGGATCGCGCGCGTCAGGCGCGGCAGGGTTTCTATGACGATTGCTGGCAGCATGGATCAGCTTTCCATCACGAGAAGATGCCGGTGCCGACGCTGCGGCGCGACGCCTTGGCCACACGGGTGGACGGTACCTGCTTGCGCAAGCGGTACAGCAATTCCTTGGTGGAGCGCTGCAGGAAGTTCTGCTCTTCGTCCGGGTCGTCGTTGAACTCGGCGTCGGCCAGGTCCGCGCTGTGGCGGAACTCGGGGAACAGCTCGAACAACGCGCGGTCCCAGCCGTCCTCGGACGCCTGCGCCAGCGCGATCGCCAGCGGAACCACGTCGTTGTCGGACGACGTCTGTCCCGTCAGGTACGGGCCCTTGGCGATGATCTCGCCGGCCACTTCCAGGATTTCCTTCGGCGCCATCGAGAACAGGATCGCGAACATGGTTGCGCCGTGGTCGGGCGCGGACGCGGCGGCCAGCAGTTCGTTGCGGCGCTCTTCGTCGTCGGTGGCAAACACCACGCCGTGGACGTGGGCGAACAGCGACTCGGCAATGCGCTCGGGATCGTCCTCGATCTGGTCGTCGGGCCAGGTGGCGGCAATAAAGGCCAGGCTGTCGGCCCAGGCCTTGGGCGGCACCAGCAAGGTCGCCAGCGACATCTTGCCGCCGTCAAAGCCGGCCATGTGCAGCGCGGTCACTTGCGGCGGGATGCTGCTCAGCACTTCCACCACGGCAAGGTCGCCGTACTGGTCGGCAGCGTCGGCAAACGCCTGCTCGGCATGGCCCAGCGAGCCGGCCAGCACCAACTCGGTCACTTGCTTGCTCAGCGCTGGCAGATTACGGGTCTGGTTGTCGTCGGACATGGTCAATCTCCATCCTTGTCGAACATCTGGGCGAAGTCGTCGCTGGCGTTGTCGTCGTCGTCGATATCGTCGCCGTCGTCGTTGGCCGACAATTGTTCCAGCGACTGGTCGTCATCGTCCCATTTGCGCGGGTTTTTATACAGGAACGCGGTAATGATGGCCTGGCGCGCCAGGTCGGGCAGGTTTTCTTCCAGCGCCGCGTACATGCGGCCGGCCGCTTCGCCCTTGCACGACGCCATGGCGAACACGCGCGCGGCGTCGCCGAACTCGTAGTCGCCCGCTTCGGCCAGCAGGCCTTTGGGATCGGAAAACTCGAGCGCGTCGACCAGCGCGAAGGCCAGCATGTTGACGTCCTCGATGCCGCCGCCGGTGGTGTACTCGTCCACCAGCGCGTCGATCATGCGCTGGTAGTTCTTGCGGTCGGGCGGATCGCCCAGGATGCCTTCGATCTGGCCTTCCAGTTCGCGCGACTGGTAGGCGAACTCCGGGTGTACTTTTCTCATTTTATTGCTTTCTTTATACTTATTACGTGGGACGCAGGTTCAGGCGGCCGGCAGCGTGGTGCCGTGCAAGCCGAACAGGGAGCGCCACAGCTGGTACGCTTCGGCCTCGGCGTCGATGATGATGCGGTGGTTCACGCTCTGGTTGTATTCCTCGCGCTTGACCGGGTCGGACAGGATTTCATAGGCCTTGGTGATGGCCTTGAAACGCGCCTCGGCGCCGGGCGCCTGGTTGCGGTCCGGGTGAAAACGCATCGCCAGCGAGCGGTAGATCTTCTTGATCTCGTCCTCAGTGGCATTGGGCGCGATTCCCAGCGTGTTGTAATGATTTTCCATTTGGATATTTGCCCAAACAATGATTAGAACCAAAGGCGAATTATACCTGTCGCACCATCGCCCTCCCGGTTGGACCCAGCGCAAGCGGGGGATACGGTAAAATGGCCTTTACTCGAACCACGACAACTTTTCCGATGAGCAACGACAAAAAAAGCCCCGCGCCTGAACCATCTACCGGACTTCCCTCCAATTTCCTGCGCGCGATCATCGACCATGACCAGGCGGCCGGCACCTACGTGCGCGACGACCTGCCGACCGTCATCACCCGCTTTCCCCCGGAACCCAACGGCTACCTGCACGTGGGCCACGCCAAATCGATCTGCCTGAACTTCGGCCTGGCGCGCGACTACCAGGGCCGCTGCAACCTGCGCTTCGACGATACCAACCCGGCCAAGGAAGAGCAGGAATACGTCGACACCATCATCGACAGCGTCAAGTGGCTCGGCTTTAACTACGACTACCCCGCTGCCCACGGCGGCGTGGAGCACCATCTGCACTACGCCAGCGACTACTTCGACCAGCTGTACGAAATGGCCGAGTACCTGATCGTCAAGGGCCACGCGTACGTGGACAGCCAGTCGGCAGACGATATGGCGGCCAATCGCGGCAATTTCAATACGCCGGGCGTCAATTCGCCGTTCCGCAACCGCCCGACGGACGAATCGCTGCAAATTTTCCGCGACATGAAGGCTGGCAAATACGCTGATGGCGAGCACATCCTGCGTGCCAAGATCAGCGAAGACGCCATGTCCTCGCCCAACATGAATATGCGCGACCCGGCCATCTACCGCATCCGCCACGCGCACCACGTGCGCACGGGCGACGCCTGGTGCATCTACCCGATGTACGACTACACGCACCCGATTTCGGACGCGCTGGAAAACATCACCCATTCGATCTGCACCCTGGAATTCCAGGACCACCGGCCGTTCTACGACTGGCTGCTGGCCACGCTGTCGGCGGGCGGCTTCTTCAAGCTGCCGGTGCCGCACCAGTACGAGTTCTCGCGCCTGAACCTGACGTACGTGGTCACGTCCAAACGCAAGCTGCGCCAGCTGGTCGACGAGCACATCGTGGACGGCTGGGACGATCCGCGCATGCCCACCATCGTCGGCCTGCGCCGCCGCGGTTACACGCCCGAGGCGATCCACCTGTTCTGCGAGCGCATCGGCGTCACCAAGTCGGACGGCTGGATCGACATGAGCACGCTCGAAGGCTGCCTGCGCGAGGATCTCGATCCGAAAGCGCCGCGCGCCACCGCTGTGCTGCGCCCGCTCAAACTGATCATCGACAACTATCCCGCAGGCCTGAGCGAGGAATGCACGTCGCCGGTCCATCCGCACCACCCGGAAATGGGCGTGCGCACGTTCCCCATCACGCGCGAACTGTGGATCGAGGAAGAAGATTTCATGGAAGTGCCGAGCAAGGGCTATTTCCGCTACTACCCGCCGATCGACGGCAAGCCCGGCAGCCGCGTGCGCCTGCGCCACGGCTACGTAACCGAGTGCACCGGCTACGACAAGGACGAGAACGGCAAAGTGGTGGCCGTGCACGTCAACTATTTCCCGGATTCGAAATCGGGCACGCCCGGTTCGGACAACTACAAGGTCAAGGGCAACATCCACTGGGTGTCCACCGCCACCGCCTTGCAGGCTGAAGTGCGGCTGTTCGAGCGCCTGTTCACCGATCCCCATCCGGACGCGGGCGGCAAGGACTTCAAGGAAGTGCTCAACCCCAATGCCAAGGAAGTGGTGACCGCCTACCTGGAGCCGGGCATGAGCGCCGCGCTGCCGGACCAGCGCTACCAGTTCGAACGCCACGGCTATTTTGTTGCCGACCGCGTCGATTCGACGCCCGGCAAGCCGGTGTTCAACCGCATCGTCACGCTCAAGGACAGTTTCGTTGCCAAGTAGGCGGCTGTCGCAGTGAGGCCACAGGCCGGCGCCATCTTTGCGATGCGCCGGCTT
>JBEVMD010000228.1:0-6930 GCA_040508835.1 Duganella sp.
CCGGTGGCGGCGTCGTAAAACTTGAGGGCGGTGGGCGTGCCGATCCACAGGTTGCCGCGCGCGTCGCTGACGATGGCGTTGACGGCGCCCTGCGCCAGCTCCGCGTTGGGGCGGATGAACTGCTCCTTCTGGCGGTCGTACACGGCCAGCCCGGCGGTGGCCGTGCCCACCCACAGGCGGCCCTGGTTGTCGGCATGCAGGACCTGGATGAAGTCGCCGGGCAGGGAGCCGGCGTCGGCGGCGTTATGAATGAAGTTGCGCATCTGGTAGCCGTTCCAGCGCGCCAGGCCGCTCTGGGTGCCGATCCAGATATAGCCTTCGCCATCCTGGGCCAGCGCCATCCCGACCGGATGGGGCAGGCCCTGTTCCAGGCCCAGATGTTCGAACAGCGGGGTGGCCAGCTTGTCCCAGCGCTCTTGCCCCGCGTGGGCGGGCGTGCCGTACGCCAGCCCGAACAGCAGCCCGACCAGCAGCCCCCCAAGCATTACTGACCACCGCAGCAGCGCCTGCCATATCAGGGGCGGCAAGGCGACACCGGGCCGCCGGCGCAACACGGCGTGGGCGGCATGCTGTAATCTGAGCTCGATATTCAACTGCGCACATCCTCCCCGGCAGGCAAGACTGACTGCTACGAGCATACGGAATACCTGGCCCAAAGTCGAGCTCAGTCCATGCGGACCAGCGTGAAATCGTTCGTGCCAGTACAATCGAGACCAGTCTTTACAACACATGGAATCGATATGAAACCCGAAGTCTTGGTGATTGCCGCCAGCCCGTCCGCCGCCGTCATGGCGCAGCTGGACCAGCATTTTCAGTGTCACCACCTGTGGCAGCAGCCGCCGGACGGGCGCGACGCCTACATCGCGGCGGTCGGTCCCGGCGTGCGGGCGGTGCTGACCACGGCCGCGCTGGGCGTGAACCAAGCCCTGCTGGACCAGCTGCCGGCGCTGGAAATGGTGGCCGTCAACGGCATCGGCCTCGACGCCATTCCGCTCGACCTCACGCGCGCGCGCGGCCTGGCGGTCAGCAACACGCCCGGCGTGCTCACCGAAGACGTGGCCGACCTGGCGCTGACGCTGCTGCTGGCGGCCGCGCGCCGGCTGCCGGCGCTGGACCGCTACGTGCGCGCCGGCGACTGGGAAGCGGGACAGCCGCTCAAGCCCACGCGCGCGCTGCGCGGCAAAACCTGCGGCGTGTTCGGCTTCGGCCGCATCGGCCAGGCGGTGGCGGCCCGCGCCGAGGCGTTCGGCATGCACACGCGCTACTTCCAGCCGCGTGCGATCGACGGCGTCGCCACGCCGCGCGCCGAGTCGCTGCTGGACCTGGCGCGCGCGAGCGACTACCTGGTGGTGTGCGCGCCGGGCACCCCGGCCACGCGCCATGCGATCGACGCCGCCGTGATGGCCGCGCTGGGCGCGGACGGCACGCTGGTCAATATTTCGCGCGGCGCGCTGGTGGACCAGGATGCGCTGGTCGCGGCGCTGCGCGGCGGCGCACTGGGCATGGCGGCGCTGGACGTGTTTGCCGACGAGCCGCGCGTGCCGGCCGCGCTGCGCGCGCTCGACAACGTGGTGCTGACGCCGCACGTGGGCAGCCTCACCGTGGAAACCCGTCACGCCATGGGCCAGCTGGTGGTGGACAACCTGGTGGCGCACTTTGCCGGCCAGCCGCTGCTCACGCCCGTGCACTGACCGGCGCCCGCGCGCCCGGTCACAGGGGCGTCATAATGGACAGGTATATTGGCGTCTTTCATTAAGGCAACAAGGGTTGCATAAAACATCATGACGCTCCCGCGCACCCCGTTACGCTTTCTTTGGCGCTTGCACACCGGCGCGCGCGTGCTGGCCGCGTTTGCAGTGCTGCTGTGTTTGATGGCGTGCATGACCGCGGTGGCGCTGTGGCGGCTGCAATCGGCCAACGACACCACCGGCAACCTGGTGCACGACAAGCTGGCCCGGGTGCAGCTGGCGTCCGAACTGCTGGGCGCGGCGGAGCTCAATGGCCTGCGGGCAGTATCGGTGGCCCGCAGCGACAGCCTGGAAGTGTCGGACCTGTTCCTGGCGCAGCTCGCTGCCGGCGAGCAGCAGGCCGCCGTGCTGGAACGCCGGCTGGCCGCCATGCCGCCCGCCGCCGACGAACGCGCGCTGCGCCAGCGCGTCACGGCAGCGCACCACGCCTACCTGGCGCAACGCGCCGAACTCTTCAAACTCAAGGACATGGGCCGCACCCAGCAGGTCGAGGGTTTGCTCGACGGCCGGCTGGCTACCGCGTTTCGCGCCTACACGGGGGCGCTCGGACAGTTGCTGGCCTGGCACACGCGGCAGGCCACGGCGCTGGCGGCAGCGTCGGACGGGCAGTTCGGCAGCAGCCGGGCGCTGCTCCTGGCGCTGGGCGGCGCGGCGCTGGCGGTGGGCGCGCTGCTCGCTTGGCTGCTCACCCGCAGCGTGGTGCGGCCGCTGACGCAGGCGGTGGCGCTGGCCGGGCAGGTGGCCGCCGGCGAACTGCATGCGGCCATCGCCCACGGCCGGCGCGATGAGATCGGCCAGCTGTTCGATGCCCTGAGCCACATGACGCGCCGCCTGGCCGACACCGTGGGCCGGGTGCGCGACGGCGCGGTGGCCATCGACGCCGCCTCGCGCGAAATCGCCAACGGCAATCTCGACCTGTCGCGCCGCACCGAGCACCAGGCGGGCGCGCTGCAGGAAACCGCGTCGGCCATGACCGAGCTGACGGCGGCGGTGCGCCAGAACAGCGGCCACGCGCGCCAGGCCACGGCGCTGGCCGTGTCGGCGTCGCAGGTGGCCGGCCAGGGCGGCCGCGTGGTGCAGGACGTGGTGCGCACCATGGCCGCCATCGATGCCGACGCCCGCCGCATCGTCGATATCACGGGCGTGATCGACAGCATTGCGTTCCAGACCAATATCCTGGCGCTGAACGCGGCGGTGGAGGCGGCCCGGGCCGGCGAGCAGGGACGCGGCTTTGCGGTAGTGGCGTCCGAAGTGCGCATGCTGGCGCAGCGCTCGGCGGACGCGGCGCGCGAAATCAAAAAGCTGATCAACGATTCGGCCGGACGCATTGCCAGCGGCAGCGCGCTGGCGCAGACGGCCGGCGCCACCATGGGGCAGGTCGTCGCCAGCGTGGCGCAGGTGGCCGCCATGATCGAGGCCATCAGCGCCGCCAGCGACGAACAGGAAACCGGCATCGGCCAGGTGAGCGCGGCCATCGGCGAGATGGACGGCGTGACCCAGCAAAACGCGGCCCTGGTCGAGGAAGCGGCCGCTGCGGCCGACGCCATGCAGGCGCAGGCGCGCGCACTGGCGGCGCTGGTGGGCCAGTTCCGCATCGAGGGCGGGAAGGCGGGCGGCCGCGTGCCCCGTGCCGCGCTCAGCCGCCAGCAGCCGGCGTCGGCGCCGGCCGGGCCGGCAAATGCCGCTGTATGACGCGCAGCATTTCTTCCACGTCGATGGGCTTGGCGATGAAGTCGTTCATGCCGCAGGCCGTGCACTGGGCCCGCTCGGACGCCATCACGCCGGCCGTCATGGCCAGCACGGGCAGCGTCAGTCCCAGCTCGGCGCGGATGGCGGCGGTGGCCGCAAAGCCGTCCATTTCCGGCATCTGCACGTCCATCAGCACCAGGTCGTAGTCGGCCGCGCCGGTGCGCAGGCGGTCGACGGCAAGGCGGCCGTTGTCCACCGCGTCGATGCGGGCGCCTGCGTGTTCGAGCATGCTGGTGGCCACCAGCTGGTTGATCGGATTGTCTTCCACCAGCAGGATGCGCGCGCCCGCGAGCGGCCGGGGCGGCGGCGGCACAACCGCTGCCGCGCGCGCCGGGTTCAGCGCGGCCGGTTCGGCGCGAACCGGTGGGCGGGCCGGATCGCCACGATGGTCGCCATTGTCGGGATGGTCGCGATGGTCGCGCTTATCGGGATGGTCGCGATTATCGAGATGATTGCGATCATTGCGGGTAGCGCGAATATCGTGCGTATCGGGCTCGTCGGGCTCGTCGGGATCGTCGATATCGTCCGTATCGTCGGAATGGCCGGAATGGCCGGCATGATCGGGATGGCCGCGATGTTCGGGACGGGCCCGGCCAGCCGTGCCGCCCGCGCCGGCCGTGGCAGGCGGGCTGCCAGCTGCCGAGGACGATGCCGAGGCCGAGTCCAGCGCTGCCGCCGCCGCTGCCGCCACCGCCGCCAGCACCGCCTCGCGCAGGCGCGCCCCGGTCACCGGTTTGAGCAGCACGCCGTTGGCGGCGCCGGCGCGCGCGTCCAGCAGCAGCGGCCCCTGGCCGAAGGCGTTGACCATCAGGATCACCGGCACCGTGGCGGCGCCCGGCAGCGCGCGGATCGCCTGCAAGGTGCGCAGGCCGTGCAGGCCGGGCAGGTGGCAGTCGAGCAGTACCGCGTCGTAACGCGCGGCGCCGTCCAGCATGGCCAGCGCCTGTTCGCCCGTGGGGGCGCAATCGCTGCGCCAGCCGCAGCCGTGGATGGTGCGGCCGAGGTAGTCGGCCGTGGTCGCGTGGTCGTCGACCACCAGCAGCGCCAGCGCCGGTGCCGCAGCGGCCCCTGACGCGGTGGCCGGCGTGGCGGCGGAGGCGGCGCCGGCCTGCTGCAGCGGCACGGTCAGCACGAATTCGCTGCCGACGCCGGGCGTGCTGCGCACGTCGATCGTGCCCTGCATCAGCGCGGCAATGCGGCGCGAGATGGTCAGTCCCAGGCCGGTGCCGCCGAAGCGGCGCGTCATCGAGGCGTCCACCTGGGCGAATGGCGCGAACAGCTGCGCCAGGCGGTCGGCGGCAATGCCGATGCCGGTGTCGGCCACCGTAAAGCGCAGCAGCACCGGGTTGCCGGGGAGGCGGGATGCGTCGAGCCGTTCCACCAGCACCGACACCGATCCGCGCTCGGTGAACTTGATGGCGTTGCCCGCCAGGTTGACCAGGATCTGCTGCAGCCGGTGGCCGTCGCCCACCAGCGCGGACGGCACGTCGGGCTCCACGCCCAGCGCCAGTTCCAGGTCTTTTTCGCCCGAGTTGACGGTCATGATGGTGGCCACCGCCTCCAGCACGGACGCCAGCTGGAACGTGACGGGTTCGAGGTCCATGCGGCCCGCTTCGATCTTGGAAAAATCGAGCACGTCGTTGAGGATGGCCAGCAGCGAATTGCCGGACGAGCGGATCATGCCCACGTACTGGCGCTGCACCGGCGCCAGCGACGTCTGGCCCAGCAGGTGCGCCATGCCCAGCACGGCGTTGAGCGGGGTGCGGATTTCATGGCTGACGTTGGCGACGAATTCGCTCTTGGCGCGGCTGGCCGCCTCGGCCTGGTCGCGCGCCTCGATCAGCGACGCCTGCGACTCGCGCAGCGCGCCCGTCATCTGGCGCGCCAGGCCGGTGGCGTACACGTGGCGCGCCGTGAGCGCCCGCACCACGCCAAAGAACAGCAGGCTGATGATCACGCCCGCCAGCAGCACGATGTGCGACTTCTGGCGGTCGATGGCGCGCTCGAAGCCCGGCAGCGACGTGAACCGCAGCGTCCAGCGGTGCTGCATCAGGTCCAGCGGCTGCACCCGCTGGTAGGGATGCGGATACTGCAGGCGGTCGTCGTCGGTACGGTCGGGCGTGCTGGCGTACAGCCGGCGCGCCGGGTCCGCCGTCTCGCCGTCGAAGATTTCCAGCCGTACGTTGTGCACGCCTGTGCCCAGCAGGCCGTCCATCAGGTCGGCCGCGCGGATCGGGCTGTAGGCAAAACCCTGCAGCGCCGCCAGGCGCTGGGCCGGCGTGGCGTCCGGTGCCAGGCGCGCCTGCTGGCGGTAGACGGGGAAGTACAGCAGGAAGCCGGGCTGGTCGCCGCCATGCGCATCCTGCACCAGCACCACGCGGTCGGTGAGCGCGGGATGGCCGGTGCGGGCAGCGTTCGCCAGCGCCACGCGGCGCACCGCCTCGGACATCATGTCGTAGCCGAAGGCAATCACGTTGCGGCCCGCGAACGGCTCCAGGTACGTCACTGGCGCGTGCATGCCGATGGCCGGCGCCGTATCGCGGGTCCAGATGCGGAAGTCGCCGTAGCCTTCGGCGCGCACCCGCGCCTCGAACGCGGAACGCTCGCCGGTGCGCACCAGCGCCGCGTAGCCGAGTCCCATCACGCCCGGCAGATTGCGCTGCAAATCCATGCCGGCGGCAAACCCGCGCCACTGCGCGCGGCTCGGTTCCTGCACCGCCTGGAACAGCGCCTGGGCGCCGCGTAGGCCCGATTCGTACAGCGACATGCGGCGCACGATGCGCTCGGCGATGTCGCGGCTGTCGGCCTCGAAGTGTTCGCGCGCGCGCCGTTCGGTGCCGGCCGCCACCAGCTGCCACACCAGCACCGTGAGCGCCACGCCCAGCAGCAGCGTGGCCCATTGCGCGGCGCTGTGCTGCAGCACGCTGGCCTGCAGGCGCTTGCGCTCGGCCGCGTCCGCGCACAGCACCATGCCGATCAGGCTGCACAGCACCACGAAGGTGTCGAGCGCGATCAGGGCGTCGTTGAGCGTGCCGGACACGAACGGCCCCAGGCCGTTGATGGTGGCCGCCAGCGCGCCGCCGGCAGCGATCAGGCAGGTGGCGCTGGCGCCGCGCAGCCCGTAGCGGAAGGCGGCCCATGCCACGCCGGGCACGAACAGGTACGGCAGCCAGCCCAGCAGGTCGTCGTCGACATAGCTGCGGAAGAAGATCGCCGCGGTCATGGCGCCCGCCACGGCCAGCGACAGCGCGATTTCCAGCGCGCCGCGCCAGTGCCATGCGGGACGCGGATGCAGGAACCAGATCACGATGGCGGGCGCCACCAGCAGCACGCCGGCGGTGTCGCCCACCCACCAGGTGAGCAGCACGGCGCCCCAGGCAGCGGCAGGCGCCAGGCCGGCGGCCAGCAGCGTGGTGGCGCCGATGCCGGCGCT
>JBEVMD010000042.1:0-13610 GCA_040508835.1 Duganella sp.
GTGCTTGACCAGGTTGCCCAGCCAGCCCTGCGGCGCCAGGTCCTGCGGCTGCTGGTATTGCTGCTGTTGCTGCTGTTGCTGCTGTTGCTGCTGTTGCAGCTGTTGCAGCTGCTGCAGCAGTTGCTGTTGCTGCGCCTGTTGTGCGTAGGCCGCGCTGACGGGATCGGCGCCCAGCGGCAGGAAGGAGCCGCCGACGCCGCCGGCTACCTGCCCGATCTGCCGGCCCAGGTTGGCATTGCCGAGCAGGCCGCCGATCCCGCGTCCGATCAAGCCGCCCAGCGGCGCGCCGAGCATGCTGCCGAAAAAGCCCTGCGGCGCCAGGCCGCCATACTGTTGTTGCGGGAAGCCGCCAAACTGTTGTGGGCCCCATTGTGGTTGCAGCGGTTGTGCATAGTGCGACTGGAATTCGTTCATGACATCTCCTTGTTGTGGTTAACCGGGCAGCAGGCCGTGAAACCAGGGCGGGTGCTGCGAGGTTTTTGACAAAAGGGGCGCATGGAAGTTTTGGTATTCTTGGTTCCCCATAAAGCGTAATCGGGTATCATCCAGCCTCTTCACCGAAACCCGATCATGAACACACTTGACCTGTTTTGCCGCGTCATCGACAACTACGGCGACATCGGCATTTGCTGGCGCCTGGCCCGCCAGCTGCACGACGAACATGGCCTGGCCGTGCGCCTGTGGGTGGACGACCTGGCCAGCTTCCGGCGCCTGCGCCCCGAAGTCGACGCCGACGCCGACACCCAGCACATACAAGGCGTCGCCGTGCGCCGCTGGGACGCGCGCTGCCACGCCGCCGCGTACACGGCCGCCGACGTGGCCGACATCGTCATCGAATTTTTCGCGGTCGACCTGCCGCCCGCGTACGTGGCCGCGATGGCGCAGTGCACGCCGCGTCCCGTCTGGTTCAACCTGGAAGGCCTGACGGCCGAAGACTGGGTGGAAGGCTGCCATCGCCTGACGTCGCCGCATCCGCAACTGCCGCTTACCAAGCACTTCTTTTTCCCCGGTTTTAACGAGCGCACCGGTGGCCTGCTGCGCGAGGCCGGCCTCACCGGGCAGCGACAGGCCTTCGTGGAAGAAGCCCAGGCGGCGCCTGCCTTCCTGCAGACGCTGGGCGTCACGCCTGCCGAAGCGGCCGCCACGACAGTGTCGCTGTTCTGTTATCCGTTTGCGCCGGTGGCGCCATTGTTTGCCGCGTGGGCGGCAGGCGACGAAGCCATCACTTGCCTGGTGCCGGAAGGCGTGGCCGCCGCGGCGGTGGCCGATTTTCTGGGCGCACCGGCGGTGCCCGGCGCGGTTGCCACGCGCGGCCGGCTGACGGTGCGCGTGCTGCCATTCGTGCCGCAACCGGACTACGACCGCCTGCTGTGGGCGTGCGATATCAACCTGGTGCGCGGCGAGGATTCGTTTGTCCGCGCCCAGTGGGCAGGGCGGCCGTTCGTGTGGCATATCTACCCTCAGGACGACAATCTGCACCACAAAAAGCTGCGCGCTTTTCTCCGCCATTACGCCCCGGACCCGGCCGGATTGAACGCCTTCACGCTGGCGTGGAATGGCGTAACCCCTGCTGGCGACTGGTCCGCCTTGTGGCGCGACCTGCGCGCTGCGGCGCCGACGATCGCTGCGCGCGCCGTGGAGTGGGAGCGGCAGGTGCTGGCCCACGGCGATCTGGCCGCCAACCTGGTGGCTTTCGCCCGGTCGCTGAGATAGGCGGTGCCGGAAAAGCCGGGTATAATGCCGGGTTAATCTCTAGAACATTTTTTACCCGATCAATCGAGAGCTGATGGCCCCGCGCCCGGCGCAGATGATTTTTACGCAACTTAATTTTTAAGTAAATTACTATGAAACCAGCAAAAGAAATTCGTGTCGGCAACATCATCATGGTCGATGCCAAGCCATTCATCGTGCTGCGCTCGGACGTCAACGGTTCGAGCCGCACCGGCTTCACCTACAAATGGAAGATGAAAAATCTTCTGACCAACAGCCCGCTGGAAAACGTGTTCCGCGGCGACGACAAGTTCGACGTCGTGGTCCTGGACAAAAAGCCGGTGACCTACTCGTACTTCGCCGATCCGCTGTACGTCTTCATGGACGCCGACTACGAACAGTACGAAATCGAAGAAGAAAACCTGGGCGATGCGCTGAACTACCTGAAAGACGGCATGGAATGCGAAGCCGTGTTCTACGACGGCAAAGCGATCTCGGTCGAACTGCCAACCACCATCCAGCGCCAGATCGTGTACTCGGAGCCTGCAGTCAAGGGCAATACCTCGGGTAACGTGCTGAAAGAAGCGAAGATCGAAAACGCGATCGAATCGAAACAGTTCACCGTGCAAGTGCCACTGTTCGTGAGCCAGGACGACGTGATCGAAATCGACACCCGCACCAACGAATACAAGAAAATCGTCCGCAACTAATCGGTCCCCGATACGCGACGCTGCAAAAAACGCCCTGCGGGGCGTTTTTTTTCGCCTGTTGTTGCCAGAATAAGCGGCGATGTAAGCTGCGATGCAATTTTTATGGTGTTGCCGACATGACTTTGTTATATTAATGCAGCGCAACAAATTTGCTGCGTATCAATCACTACAGGGATGCCATGGATCGCAGGGATTTCGTTCGGATGGGCGTAGCAGCGGGGGTTAGTACGGCAGCGCCGGCACTGGCTGCAGCTAATAAAACCGCCGGCAGCGGCATTCTGGAAGCGGGCGTGCGCGAACAGCAGCAGCTGATGGCGGCCGGCAAGCTGACCTCGCACGCGCTGACGTCGCAATACCTGGCGCGCATCCGCAACATCGACAAGGCGGGGCCGCGCATCAATGCCATCATCGAGGTCAATCCCGAAGCGCTCAAGCTGGCGCTGGAAATGGACCGCGAGCGCACGGCCGGCCGCGTGCGCGGACCGCTGCACGGCATCCCGGTCCTGTTAAAGGATAATATCGCCACGGCCGACCGCATGAGCACTACCGCCGGTTCGCTGGCGCTGGCCGGCGTGCGGGCCAAGCGCGATGCGCATGTGTCGGCGCAGCTGCGCGCGGCCGGCGCCATCATTATCGGCAAAACCAATTTGAGCGAATGGGCCAATATGCGCTCGACGCATTCCGTCAGCGGCTGGAGCGGGCGCGGTGGGCTCACGCGCAATCCGTATGCGCTCGACCGCAATTGCAGCGGCTCCAGTTCCGGCTCGGGCGCGGCGATTGCCGCCGGCCTGGCCACGCTGGCCGTGGGCACGGAGACCGACGGCTCCATCGTGTCGCCGGCGTCGATTTGCGGCGTGGTGGGCATCAAGCCCACGCTGGGACTGGTGAGCCGCAGCGGCATCATCCCGATTGCTCACTCGCAGGACACGGCCGGTCCCATGGCGCGCACGGTGGCCGATGCGGCGCTGATGCTGGCGGCACTGGCGGGC
This sequence comes from Duganella sp., assembly GCA_040508835.1. Lineage (GTDB taxonomy): Bacteria > Pseudomonadota > Gammaproteobacteria > Burkholderiales > Burkholderiaceae_D > Rugamonas. The sequence goes on from JBEVMD010000042.1 coordinate 3,410, forward strand.
GTCGACCCGCGCGATGCGGCCACGCGCGAGGGCGCTGGCAAAGGTGCGGATTATGCGGCGGCGCTGCAGGCGGGCGGCCTGCAGGGCAAGCGGCTGGGCGTGGCCCGCAATTTCTTCGGCTACAGCGCCGATCTCGATGCGGTGATCGCCGCGGCCCTCGACGAACTGAAGGCGCAGGGCGCGATCCTGGTGGACGTCCAGGTGCCCAACAGCGATAAATATGGCGAGTCCGAGACCGACGTGCTGCTGTACGAATTCAAGTCCGACCTGGAAGCGTACCTGAAGGAATATGCGCCGCACGCGCCCGTGGCCAATATGGCCGACGTCATCGCCTTCAACCGCGCGCATGAGAAGGAAGAGATGCCGTACTTCGGCCAGGAGTACCTGGAACGCGCGCAGGCGAAGGGCAACCTGGAAACGCCCGCGTACCGCGCAGCCCTGGCCAACAACCAGCGCTATGCGCGCGCCGAGGGCATCGACCAGGTCATGCAGGAACACCGGCTCGATGCGCTGGTGGCGCCCACCGGCGGCCCGGCGTGGCTGACGGATTTTATCAACGGCGACCATTACGGCGGCAGCTTCTCGTCGCCGGCGGCCGTTGCCGGCTATCCGCACATCACGGTGCCGGCGGGGCAGGTGCATGGCTTGCCGGTGGGGTTGTCGTTCGTGGGCGCAGCCTGGAGCGAGGCGGCGCTGATCCGCATGGCGTATTCGTACGAGCAGGCCACGCTGCACCGGCGCGCGCCGCAGTTCAAGGCCAGCGTGTCGCTGGCGGTGCGCTAGCCGGGTCTAGCGCACCAGCAGGTGGCGCAGCGTGGGCTCGATGTGGCGCCGGTGCAGTTCGGCGACGATGTCTTCCAGCGTGGCGTCTTTTAGCAGCATGCCGTCATCCGGCGTGGCGGCGACCGGCGCGGACGCAGCAGGGGGCGTGGGCACAGGCGGCTGCGCCGCTGGCGCGGCGGCAGTCGGCTCGCCCTGCAGCAATCCGAATGCCTGTGCAAACTGGTCGTCGGCGATGCTGTCCAGGCCATGCAGGAACGACGCCTGCGCGCTGATGGGCGGCGGCATGTCCAGTCCCAGGTCTTCGGCCAGCGACGCGCCCATGGCCGGGTTGATGAAAGCCGCCCACAGCCCCGTGGCGCGGTGCAGGCAGGGCGGCACTTCCGTCACCGTGCCTGCCGGTTTCACATCCATGTCGGCAAAGTAAGCGTGGTGCAGCATGGCGTGGAACTGGCGCATGCGCGCCAGCGGCATCGGCGTGGCAAACGACAGCCACAGGCTGAAATGCTCGCCGCCATTGACGCTGACGGCGGGCGCCGGCAATTTCAGTTGCTGCTGCAGGGCGTTGGCCACGTCGCACAGGCGCAGCCAGTGCCGGTCGTCGGCTTCCCTGGGAAAGTCCAGCACCAGCGTGCGCGTGAACCCGGTGGGCGTGGCCAGGTCGATGGCCAGCGTGGTGTCGGCGCGCAGGTGGTCTGCCAGCGCGCCGTTGGCGGGGTGCTGGGGGTCGGGGAGGTAGAGCCTTCTGAGCTCGGCGATGAGTTTTTCCATGGTCGCTGCATTGTAGTTGATCGCATCGGCCCCCGTGGCTATTGCGCCTATTCCGCTCATTCCGCTCATTCCGCCTGCAGCGGCGCGCGCCATTCCGTCATGTAGTGCTGCGGCGTCTTGCCCAGGATGCGGCGGAACATGGCGGTGAACGCGCTGGGACTGGCGTAGCCCAGCGCCGCCGCAATCTGGCCCACGCTGTGGCCCTGCGCGAGCCGGCCGAAGGCCTCGGCCAGGTGCACCTGCTGCACCCACTGGCGGTAGTGCAGTCCCGTCTCTTTCGGGAACAGGCGGATCAGCGTGCGCGCGCTGGCGCCCACGTCGGCTGCATAATCCTCGATGGTGCGGGCGCTGCCCGGATCGTCGACGATGGCGCGACACACGGCCACCAGGCGCCGGTCCTGCGGCCACGGAATCGCAATCGGCACCGTCTCCGCCGCCGCCAGTTCGGACAGGATCAGCATGGCCAAATGTTCGCCGCGGCCGGGGAGCGGATACTCGATCGGTTCTTCCAGCAGCGCCAGGATCAGCTGCCGCAGCAGGGGACTGACCTCGATCACGCGGCACGCATCGCCATACTGCCTGGCCGCGTTGGCGTCGATATAAATGGTGCGCATGGTGACCTTGCTCATCGACGCCCAGTGGTGCGTGACGCCGGGCGGAATGAACAGGGCGCGGCGCGGCGGCAGGATCCACATGCCGAGGTCCGTCGTCACCCGCATCAGACCCGCCGTGGCGTACAGCAGCTGCGCGCGTTCGTGGCTGTGCGGCTTGACGGTGACGCCGTGCTGCTCGTCGCGCGCCATGGCCGTGACCACGCGCGGCACGCGCTGGTAGTCGCGGTAGTCGCTGCTGCGCCTGGGCGGTGTCACGGAAGGACTCATTGTCATGTATTCGACGAAGATTGGAATATCGGGCAATCCTCGCCATATTACACTCTTGCTTCCTTATTCGAAGACACCATCATGAATTCCACTGTCACCGCCACCGCGCCGGCCAGAAGCGCGCCCGCCAGTCATCCGCCCACCCAGGCTGTCATGCAGATCCTGGGCGCCGTCGCCTTTGCGCACCTGCTCAATGACCTGGTGCAGGCCATGCTGCCGTCGATCTACCCGATGCTCAAGGCCGAATTCGGCCTGTCGTTCACCCAGGTCGGCCTGATCACGCTCACGTTCCAGTGCACCGCGTCGCTGCTGCAGCCGTGGATCGGTCTTTATACCGACCGCCGGCCGATGCCGTTCCTGCTGCCCGCCGGGATGGTGGCCACGTTTGTCGGCGTGCTGATGATGGCCGTGGCGCACAGCTTCCCGGCGCTGCTGCTGTCGGCCGCGCTGATCGGCGTGGGCTCGTCGACCTTCCACCCCGAGGCGTCGCGCGTGGCGCGGGCCGCGTCGGGCGGGCGGTTCGGTTTTGCGCAGTCGCTGTTCCAGGTGGGCGGCAACGTGGGTTCGGCGCTGGGCCCCGTGCTGGCCGCCGCCATCATCATCGGGCGCGGGCAGGGCAACATCGGCTGGTTCGCGGTGCTGGTGGCCGTGGCCTTTGCGGTGCTGGTGTACGTGAGCCGCTGGCACAGCAGCCACCTGGCCAACCTGCCGCGCAAGGCGGCCAGCCAGGTGGCATCGCCGCTGTCGAAGGGCCGCGTGTACGGCGCGCTGGCCGTGCTGGCGCTGCTGGTCTTCTCCAAGTACATCTACATGTCCAGCTTGAGCAGCTACTACACGTTTTACCTGATCGATAAATTCGGCGTGTCGGTGTCTTCTGCGCAGATGTACCTGTTTCTGTTTTTGGCGGCGGTGGCGGCAGGCACCTTCATGGGCGGCCCGATCGGCGACCGCATCGGCCGCAAGCGCGTGATCTGGATGTCGATCCTGGGCGCGGCTCCGTTCACGCTGTTGCTGCCGTACGTGGACCTGTTCTGGACCGCGATCCTGACGGTGGTGATCGGGTTCGTGATCTCGTCGGCGTTTTCCGCCATCGTGGTGTTCGCGCAGGAGCTAATGCCCGGCAAGGTGGGGATGGTGGCGGGGATTTTCTTCGGACTGATGTTCGGCGTGAGCGGCATCGGCGCGGCCGCCATGGGCCACGTTGCCGACGTTGCGGGCATCGCGTACGTGTACCAACTGTGCTCGTACCTGCCGCTGCTGGGGATACTGACGGTGCTGCTGCCGCATATCGAGCAGCAGAAAAGGTAGTGCGCAAAAATTAGACTCCCGCCTGCGCGGGAGTGACGGATTCCATGGCGTTGGCCGTCAAGTCGTCATTCCCGCGCAGGCGGGAATCCAATTGGCTTTACACGTCGATAAACCGCATCTTGAAATTACGCCCCTTGATGGCGCCGAAGTCGCCGCCCAGCGGGTTGTTCCTGCTCAGGCGATCAAACGCCTCGTAGGCGATGCGGCGGTCGAGCGCCACGTAGGTCTGGAACTCGAACACGTTGATCTTGCCCACCTGTTCCTTGCTCAGGCCAGCCTCGCCGGTCAGGGCGCCCAGCAGGTCGCCGGGACGCAGCTTGTCCTTCTTGCCGCCGCTGATCACCAGCGTCATCATCGGCGCCGGGTCGACGCCGTAGTCGCCGCCATCGAGGCTTTTCAGGTCGTACCATTCCACCGGCGCGTTCTGGTATTCCTCGATCAGCTTGACCCATTTCTTTTCGTTCGGCGCGCACAGCGACAGGGCCAGGCCCTTCTCGCCGCCACGGCCGGTGCGGCCCACGCGGTGGATGTGCACTTCGGTGTCATTGGAGACGTCGACGTTGATCACCGCTTCCAGGTTCGGAATATCGAGGCCGCGCGCGGCAACGTCGGTGGCCACCAGCACCGAGCAGCTGCGGTTGGCGAACAGCACCAGGATTTCGTCGCGCTCGCGCTGTTCCAGTTCGCCGTACAGCGCCAGCGCCGTGAAGCCCTGTTCGCGCAGGTGTTCGGTCAGTTCGCGGCACTGCACCTTGGTGTTGCAGAAGGCGATGGCCGATACCGGCTTGTAGTGGCCCAGCAGCGTGGCCACGGCCTGGTTGCGGTTGTCGAAACCGATCTCGAAGAACAGCTGTTCGATCTGGCTGTTGTCGTGCTGCGCCTGCACCGTCACTTCCACCGGATCGACCAGGAACGAGTCGGTGGCGCGGCGGATGTCGTCCGGGTACGTGGCCGAGAACAGCAAGGTCTGGCGGCGTTTCGGGCAGGCGCTGACGATGCCGGCGATTTCATCGTAGAAGCCCATATCGGTCATGCGGTCCGCTTCGTCCAGCACCAGCGTGCCGACCTTGGACAGGTCCAGCGTGTTGCGGCCCAGGTGGTCGCGCACGCGGCCCGGCGTGCCCACCACGATGTGCGCGCCGTGCTCCAGCGACGCGATCTGCGGGCGCATGGGCGAGCCGCCCGTCAGCACCAGCACCTTGACGTTGCCCGTGCTGCGCGCCAGGCGACGCAGCTCGTTGGCCACCTGGTCGGCCAGCTCGCGGGTAGGGCACAGCACCAGCGCCTGCACCGCGAACCACGCGGGATTGAGCTTGTGCAGGATGCCCAGGCCGAAGGCGGCGGTCTTGCCGCTGCCGGTCTTGGCTTGCGCGATCAGGTCGCGGCCTTCCAGCACGGACGGCAGGCTTTGCGCCTGGATGGTGGTCATCTCCTTGTAGCCCAGGGTCTCGAGGTTTTCGAGCAGCGCGGGATTGAGCGCCAGGCTGGCAAAGGAAGTGGAATCGTCGTGGGCTTGGGCCGCGTTGATGTCGGTGGATGTCATGGTGTCGGACCTGTTAATAAAGGACGTGGGCACAGTCTAACAGGCTCCGTTGCGGCCCTGATGCTGTGGGTGGATGCTACTTGTGTGGCCAGGCGCAGGCTTAATCGGACTCCGGCACCGCGGGCGCCCACACGGGCAGGCCGGTGAGATCGAGCTTGTCGTCGCGTACCCAGACCGGCAGGCCGGAGTTGTCGGTGGGTTCGAGCAGTTCGAGCTGTTCCTGCTTGAGCCCCGCCCGCCGCGCGCGCGGCGCCGGCGGTCGTTTGGCCTCCGGTTCGAGCGGCGCGGCCGGGCCGAAACCGGGCAGGTCGAACGTGGCGTTGTCTTTTTTATCTCTCATTGCGCAATCTCGTGCCCACGACGCGCTTTTCGAAGCTTCCCAAAAGGCGTCGCTCAAAACAAAAGCCCGGCTGCGGGGAGTCGGGCTCAGTGAAGCGCGCAGTGTATCACAAAGCGCCGTGGCGAAGAACCTCGAGAGGCCGCATCAGCGGAAGCTCAGCGCCCCTGTCAGGTCGCCCGGCGGCGTGGCATGGTTGGCCGCAAACGCCTCGTTGCGCACCTTGAGGCCGTGCAGCAGCGGCAGGCCATGCAGGCGCGTGATGAAACGCAGGATCGACGTGGTGTCGTAAAAATTGTGATCGACCTGGCCCTTCCGGGAGAACGGCGAGATGACGATGGCCGGAATGCGCGAGCCCGGGCCCCAGCGGTCGCCCTTGGGCGGCGCCACGTGGTCCCACCAGCCGCCATTTTCGTCGAACGTGATCACCACCACCATGTTGTTCCATTGCGGGGATTTTTTCAGGTGCTCGATCACGTTGGCGATGTGGGCGTCGCCCGATTCGATGTCCGAATAGCCGGCGTGCAGATTCAGGTTGCCCTGCGGTTTATAAAAAGTCACGGCCGGCAGCTTGCCGGCTACCGCTGCGGCGATGAATTTGTTCGAGATCGGGCTGTCGCCGAGACCGCCGTCGCGCAGGTGCTCGGCGCGCGCCGCGGTGCCCGGGGCGAACTGCTGGAAGTAGTTGAACGGCTGATGGTGGAACTGGAAGTTCGGCTTGTTGCCGCCGCCCTTGCGGTCGAGCGCCGCTTGCCAGCCGCCGCCATACCACGCCCAGCTCACGCCTTTGCGCGACAGCAGGTCGCCGATGGTGTCGTAGGTTTGCGGCGGCAGCGTGTTGGCGTCGGCCGGATCGGCGGCCAGCGGATCGCCGTCGAAGGCGGGGCGGATGTAGGAGGGCTGGTACGGCGGCGCCATCGTGTTGACCACGTAGCCGTCGGGCGTGATGGCGCCGTCGTTCACGTATTTCGGTTTGCCTTCCAGCGCCGATTTCGGCGACTCCGGCGCAATGGCCAGCCGCACGCCTTGCGGGCCGTCTGCCAGCACCGCGATTTTCTTCTTCGCTGCCGTTTCGGACGCGTTGAAGTATTCGTTGGCGCGGCCCGTGATCAGGAACTGGTGGTTCATGTACGAGCCGCCGAAGGCGGCCATGAAGAAGTTGTCGCACAGCGTGTACTGGCGCGCGATCTGCCACAGGTTGAGGTTTTTCGAGGTTTCGCCGTAACGACCCATCACCAGGCCGCCGCTGTCGGCCCACGCGGCAAAGCCGTCGTTCTTGCCGCCGTTGATCTGCATCTGGTTGTTATAGAAGCGGTGCACCAGGTCGCGCGTGACGATGGCCTCTGGCAGCGGCTTGCCGGCTGCATCGCTCAACGTAAACGGCGCGTTGGGCAAGCCGGCGATCTGGTCTTCCTTGATCAGGTAGTCGGTGCCGCCGATGTTCTGCTGCTCGGGCACCAGGCCGCCCCAGATTTTCGGCAGGGTGGGCAGGACGGAACCATCGCGGTCGCGCTGCACGCAGGCGGCAGGCGCCACATCCGACAGCGGCGCGGCCGTACCGGGGAAATTGGCGAACAGGTTGTTGAAGCTGCGGTTTTCCAGGTAGATCACCACTACGTTCCTGACGTGGGCTTTGAGCTTGGCGTCGAGCGAGCTGCCGACCGCCGGCGCTGGCCTGGTGGCCGCTTCGGCAAGCGTTGGCAGCGCCGTAGCCATGCCGGTGGCGGCGGCCGCCTGGAAAATGCGCCGGCGCGCGGGGCTGGCGGGGGCGTCCTGCTGGTCCGTCGATGCGTGCTCCTGCTGCTGGTCCTGGTGGTTCACCGTGCGCTCCTTAAATTACTCAAAGGAATAATTGTGACAGTTTTGCCGTCGTTTGGATATGCGCCGGGTTTCATCCCGTGCCGATGTTGTGGACAAAGCGCGTGCGCTCACACATCGGGGTTGACGAGCGTGCTACATTGAACCTTCCCCACAACACATCATTTCAGGAGCCACCCATGTCACGGTCCACCATCATCAAGACCGCCGTTGTTGCCGCCCTGGCTGCCTACTCCCTGAACGCCCTGGCTGCCGAAGCGCCAGCCAAGGCCGAGCCAGCCATGCAGAAAGTGCTGGACGCGCTCGCTTCGCTCGGCGGCAAGCCGATCGAGACCCTGACGCCGGAAGAAGCGCGCAAGCAGCCTACGCCGGCGGACGCGGTCAAGAAAGTGCTGACCGACATGGGCAAGAGCACCGCGCCGGAAGCCGGCGTCACGGTCAAGCAAATGAAGATCGCGGGTCCCAAGGGCGACATCCCGATCTTCGTCTACACGCCCGAAGGCAAGGGTCCGTTCCCGGTGATGGTGTACTACCACGGCGGCGGCTTCGTGATTGCCGACACCAAGACCTATGACGCCTCGCCGCGCGCGCTGGCCAAGCTGGCCAAGGCGGTGATTGTCTCGGTGGACTACCACCAGGCCCCGGAAAACACGTTCCCGGCCGCGCCCAACGACGCGTATGCAGCATATGAATGGGTGCTGGCCCATGCCAGGGAGATCAACGGCGATCCGGCCCGCGTGGCCGTAGGCGGCGAGAGCGCCGGCGGCAACCTGGCGACCGTCGTCTCGCTGATGGCGCGCGACAAGAAAGCCACGCTGCCGGTAATGCAGCTGCTGGTGTATCCGGTAGTGAACGACGACATGACCACGCCGTCGTACGTGAAAAACGCGGCGGCAAAACCGCTCAACAAGCCGATGATGGCATGGTTCTTCAAGCACTACGGCGCCGACCCGGCCAACCCGTACGCGCTGCCGATGAAGGCCGCGTCCCTGAAGGGCCTGCCGCCAGCGACCGTGATCGGCGCGGAGATCGACCCGCTGCTGTCGGAAGGCAAAGCCTACGCGGACCGGCTGAAGAAAGAGGGCGTCACCGTGTCGTACAAGGAATACGCGGGCGTGACCCACGAGTTCTTCGGCATGGGCGCGGTCGTGCCGAAAGCCAGGGAAGCCCAGCAGTTCGCGGCCGATGCGCTGACCAAGGCGTTTGCGGGCAAGGCTAAGTAATTGATGTGAGAGTGCGGGATAGGCGCGGCTCAGGCGCCGCTCAGGTACCAGCGAGGTGCCGGTCGAGGCGGAATCGCATCCATCCCGCGCAGTTGGCGCTGTGCGCCTGAAACGTCAGAACGCGCACGGCAAAGCAAAAAGCCGTTGAATCCTTTAGGAATCAACGGCTTTGCCGAATCTGGTTGCGGGGACAGGATTTGAACCTGTGACCTTCGGGTTATGAGCCCGACGAGCTGCCAGACTGCTCCACCCCGCGTCTGAGGCATGATTATATAGTGCTTCGGCCGCTTATGCAAGGACGGCCGTTCAGACCGTCCAATATATCGCCATCAGGCCGCAGTCAGGCGCCACAGCGACGTCACTTCGGCAGCGCGCGCCTTGTGCAGCGGGTCGCTGGCGTCGGCCGCGCGCGGGTGGGTGGGGCGCACGTCGTGGCGTTCGATCACTTTCAGGCCGGCAGCGGCAATCCACTCCAGCAGCTCGGTGCGCGGACGCAGCCCCAGGTGCTCGGCCAGGTCCGACAGGATCAGCCAGCCCTGGCCGCCGGGCGCCAGGTGCTCGGTCAGGCCGGACAGGAAACCGCGCAGCATGCGGCTCTCCGGGTCGTACACCGCGTATTCGAGCGCGGAGCTGGGACGCGCCGGCACCCAGGGCGGATTACACACCACCAGCGGCGCGCGGCCCTGCGGGAACAGGTCGGCCACTTGCAGCTCCACCCGTTGATCGAGTTCCAGGCGCACGATGTTCTCGCGCGCGCAGCTCAGCGCGCGAGCATCCTGGTCGGTGCCGATCACGCGCTGGATGCCGCGCTGCGCCAGCACCGCCGACAGCACGCCGGTGCCCACGCCGATATCGAACGCCAGCGACGTATTGGTCACCGCAGCAGGCAGCGGCGCGTCGGCCACCAGTTGCACATATTCGCCGCGCACGGGCGAGAACACGCCGTAGTGCGGGTGGATGCGCGCGTTCAGCGCCGGGATCTCGACGCCGGTGCGGCGCCATTCGTGGGCGCCGATCACCCCCAGCAGCTCGCGCAGCGACGCGATGTACGGTTCCTCGTAGCGGCCGTACGCTTCGTTGCAGGCCAGCTGCACGTCGGGCGCGCGGCGCAGCGGTATCGTGTAACCGTCCTCGAAAGGAATCAAGAGCATGGCCAGCGTGCGGGCGCGCTGCGACTGGGCCTGGCGGTGCAGGTGGAATGCTTCGGTGGGCGTGGCGGGCGGTTTCGCATTCTTGGCCGACTTGGCCTTCTTCTTGGGCGACTTGTCCTTATGGTCGGCGCGGCGCGCCAGCGCCTGCAACAGCTGGCGGGCATTCTGGAAGTCGCCGCGCCACAGCAGGGCCGTGCCTTCGCAGGCCAGGCGGTAGGCCAGATCGGCGTTGGTGCGGTCGTCGGCGATGACCACGCGCTTGGGCGGCGGCATGCCGGCCTCGGAGCGCCAGCGCGCGCTGTGCTGCACGCCGTTCTCCTCCCAGTGGATCTGCTGCGGTATCGGGGAAGTGGTGGTATGTGCGGACATGGCGGGCGATCGGTAAAAGT
>JBEVMD010000241.1:0-4285 GCA_040508835.1 Duganella sp.
CTGCTTCATGGGGTACGGCTCCTGGGTTCGTTTGGCGTCGATTTAAGCACGTTCGTCCGGCACCCGGTCGAGGTCGGCGAGCCACACAACGGCCTCGGACTCACTGGGCGCGCGCCAGTCGCCACGCGGCGACAGCGAGCCGCCGCTGCCCACCTTGGGCGCATTGGGCACGCAGCTGCGCTTGAACTGGCTGGTGCGGAAGAAGCGGTCGAGGAATATCCCCAGGTTGTGCTTGATCGCGGCCAGGTCGTACTGGTGGCGCGCCACGTGGTCGCCGTCGGGCCAGCGGCCGGCCGCCTTGTCGTGCCAGGCGTTGAGCGACAGGAACGCCACTTTCGACGGCGCAAAGCCGAAGCGCAGCACGTAGTACAAATTAAAATCCTGCAGCTCGTACGGACCGATGGTGCTTTCCGTGCGCTGCTCGGGCTGGCCTTCGGCCGTGCCCGGGACCAGCTCGGGGCTGATTTCCGTGCCCAGGATGTCGAGCAGCACTTGCGCGTCGTTGCGGCCGATCACGCCTGACTCCGCTACCCAGCGCACCAGGTGCGAAATCAGCGTCTTCGGCACGCTGGCGTTGACGTTGTAGTGCGACATATGGTCGCCCACGCCGTACGTGCACCAGCCCAGCGCCAGCTCGCTTAGGTCGCCCGTGCCGACGACGATGGCGCCGTGGTGGTTGGCCAGGCGGAACAGGTGGTTGGTGCGCTCGCCCGCCTGCACGTTCTCGAACGTGATGTCGTACTGGGCCTGCCCTTCCGCGTACGGGTGACCCAGGTCCTTGAGCATCTGGATGCAGCTGGGGCGGATGTCGATTTCCTGCGCCGCGCAGCCCACCAGCGCCATCAGCGCATGCGCCTGCTTGCGGGTGCGCTCGCTGGTGGCAAAGCCGGGCATGGTGTAGGCCAGGATGTTGGTGCGTGGCAGGCCCAGCTTGTCCATCACGCGCGCGCACACGAGCAGCGCGTGGGTGGAGTCCAGTCCGCCCGAGATGCCGATCACCACCTTCCGGATGCCGGACGATGTCAGCCGCTGCGCCAGCGCCTGCACCTGGATGTGGTACACCTCGTTGCAGCGCTCGTCGCGGCGGCGCGCATCGGCCGGTACGTACGGGAAGCGCTCGATGCAGCGGCGCAGCGCCAGCGGTTCTTCGCGCGACAGTTCCAGCTCGAAGAACACGGTGCGGAATTTGTTCACTTCGGCCGCGTGGCGCTGCACCGACTGCGCAAACGTGTTCATGCGCATGCGCTCGCGCGACAGGCGCTCGAGGTCGATGTCGGCAAAGGTCAGCGTGGCCTCGTCCGTAAACCGTTTCGATTCGGCCAGCAGTTCGCCGTTTTCAAAAATCACGCCCTGGCCGTCCCACGCCATGTCGGTGGTCGATTCACCGCCGCCGGCCGACGTGTACAGGTACGCGGCAATGCAGCGCGCCGACTGGTTGCCGACCAGCTGGTTGCGGTAGCCGGCCTTGCCGATCACCGCGTTCGAGGCCGACAGGTTGACCAGCACCGTGGCGCCGGCCAGCGCCGCAAACGACGACGGCGGCACCGGCACCCACATGTCTTCGCAGATCTCGACGTGGAATTTGAGCAGCGGCACGTCGGCCACTTCGAACAGCAAGCCCGCGCCGAACTGCACCCGTTCGCCCAGCAGGTCCATCTCGACGGCCACCGCGTAGTCGCCGCTGCTGAACTGGCGCGCCTCATAAAATTCGCCGTAATTGGGCAGGTACGACTTTGGCACCACGCCCTGGATCTGGCCGTTGGCGATCACCACCGCGCAGTTGTACAGCTGGTGCTCCACGCGCAGCGGCACGCCTACCACGACAGCCATCTTCCAGTTCAGCGACGCGTTGACGATTTCCGCCAAGGCGTCGAGGCAGGCGTCGAGCAGCGCGCGCTGGTGGAACAGGTCGTCGCAGGTGTAGGCAGCCAGGCCCAGTTCGGGAAAGGCGACCAGCGCCGCGCCCTGCTCCGCGGCCTGCTCTGCCAGCAGTATGGTTTGCTGCGCGTTATAGGCAGGGTCGGCGATGCGGCATACGGGCGCGGCCACGGCGACGCGGGCGAAATCGTGGGTGTACAGATTCAGGAAATTCGAGCTCATGGGCGGTCTTTCGCTTGCAGGCAAACAATCAAAAAAACATTATCGCATGGGTAAAGCAACCTGTTCGGCCCATTGCCGGCAACGGATTTACCCCGGATACGCTAGACTGGCCCCATGTCTCAAGTACCGGAGGGTGTGTGTCAGAAGCAGAGTTTTCCATCATCGACTCGCTGGAAAGCGTGGACCCCGCCCAGTGGCAGGCCCTCGCCGGCGACAATCCCACCCTGGCCTGGAGCTTCCTGCATGCGCTGCACGAGACCGGCTGCGCATCGGCCCGAACGGGCTGGACGCCGCGCTACCTGGTGCTGCACCGCGCCGGCGTGCTGCGCGGCGCCATGCCGCTGTACCTGAAGGACCATAGCCGCGGCGAATACGTGTTCGACCACGCCTGGGCGGACGCCTTCCACCGCAACGGCCTCGAGTACTATCCCAAGCTGCTGGCGGCCGTGCCCTTTACGCCCGTCACCGGCAGCCGGCTGCTGGCCGCCACGCCCGAGGACCGCCAGCTGCTGGCGCGCGCCGTGCTGCAGGTGGCGCGCCAGCTGGAAACGTCGTCGCTGCACATCCTGTTCCCGGACGAGCAGGACCGCGAGGCGCTGGCGGCAGCGGGCTTCATGCTGCGCGAGGGCGTGCAATTTCACTGGGAAAACCCGGGCTACGCCGACTTCGAGGCGTTTCTCGCCAGCTTCAAGATGGAAAAGCGCAAGAAAATCCGCCAGGACCGCCGCCGCGTGCTCGATGCCGGCATCCGCTTCGAACATCTGGCCGGCCGCGCCATCACCCCTGCCGTGCTGCAGTTCTTCTACCAGTGCTACGTGTCCACGTACGAGGCGCATTTTTCGCGGCCTTACCTGTCGCTGGCGTTTTTCGATCGCCTGCTGGACCAGTCGCCCGACAGCCTGATGATCGTGCTGGCCCTGCGCGGCGACCAGCCGGTGGCGGCCGCCCTCAACCTGGTGGGCGGCAACGTCATGTATGGCCGCTACTGGGGCACGACCGAATTCGTCTCGGGCCTGCATTTCGAGACGTGCTACGTGCAGTCGATCGACTATTGCATCACGCAAGGCATCGCCCGCTTCGAAGGCGGTGCGCAAGGCGTGCACAAGATGTCGCGCGGCCTGTCGCCCACGCCCACGTGGTCGGCGCACTGGGTAGCGGACCCGCGTTTCGCCAGCGCGATTGCCGATTTCCTGGCCCAGGAAACGGCCGCCATCGGCGAATACATCGATGAACTGGCCGAGCATAAACCATTTAAATAAGGGCAACCCCTACGTAAAAATGTGAGGAATTCGTTAAAAGTGTAGAATGTGAGCAGTAGCAACTATTTGTCCGTGGACGAAACCCGTTTGCTTTACAGCATTTTGATAGCGATCCGGCTCGATGTTGATGGACGGTTTAGTCGCAAAGCGTGGCACAAAACACAATGAACGCAGATTTTATTAAACAACGCAACCGCTTCAAGGCCGCCACGATCAAACGTCTGGGTGTGTCCGAAGAGGAATATACCAACGTCACCAACCTGCTGGCGCCGATCGCCCAGCCGTTCCACGTGCGCAAGGGGGAGTTCCTCCAGCGCGCCGGCGCGGTAGCTACGCAAGTGCACTGGCTGGCCAGCGGCGTGGCGCGCAGCGGGTTCTTCAACCGCGACGGCATCGAAGTCACGCTCCGCTTTTATCGCGAGGGCGAATCGGCCACCACCATGACCGACCTGATCGCGGGCGAGCATGGCCAGCCGGCCGTGCAATTCCTGGTGGCGGAAACCACGATCCACGGTTTTACGCTTGACTGGTTGCAGGCCAGCGCCTTGCGCGCCCAAAGCGAGGTGATGCAGCACTACCACCTGCAGGCGGCCATGCACGGCATGCAGAACCTGGCCCAGCGCGCCTACTCCAGCGGCGAGACGTCGGCCCAGGAACGGCTGGCGTCGTTCCGCGAGGAGTATCCGGGGCTGGAAAGCCGCATCTCGCAGCGCGCCATCGCCTCGTACCTGGGCATCACGCCCCAGTACATGTCGCGCCTGCGGCGGGAGGCGGAAGCGGAAGCCGAAGCCGAGGCAGAAGCCGGCTCGGCCGAGATGGCGATCCGCGCCTGACCGCATGACGGGCCGCGCGCGGCCCAAAGCAAAAAAGCCCGGATGCGCTCTGCATCCGGGCTTTTTGTCGTACCCGCGGCCGATTACTGGGCG
>JBEVMD010000260.1:0-17361 GCA_040508835.1 Duganella sp.
GGCGGCCGACGTCGGCCGCGCCTGCACCGATGCCGATTTCGCGATTGCTGGTGTAGGCATCGAGCCCCACGCGGTCGGCGCGCACGCTGCCGGCCAGCGCCATGCGGTCGCCCGCCAGCGTCACGGCGCCCGCGTTGACGGCGCCGTTGGCGCCGATGGTGACGATGCCGTCGGTGGCGGCCACTTGCACCTGGCCCGCGCCGGCGTCCACGCGGCCATTGATGGTCACGCTGCTGCCCGACAGCGACACGTCGCCCTCGGTGGTCAGCATCGACTGCGGGCCGGCGCCGGCAATGGTCACCATGCCGGTGCCGGCATAACCGCCGGCCGTGATCTCGTTGGCCGTCAGCGAGACGCCGCCCTTGATCGCCAGCGGCGCATTGACGTTGATGTCGTTGCCTGCCAGCGCGGTGAGCGACACGCCATGGGTATTGGTGACAGCGGTATCGAAATTGATGTCGTGCTGCGCCTGCAGCACGATGTTGTTGACCGCGCTGTTGAGCAACGACGCATCGACCTGCGTCGTGTCGCTGGCGGGGGGACCGAAATTGGCCACGTCGTCCAGCACGACGGTGCTATTGGCGAACGTCCCCACCGTGATGTTGTACGGGTCGAGCAGCCAGGTGCCGTTTTTACCGGCACCGGCGCCCCCGGTCGTCACGCGTGCGCCAATCACGTCCAGGTAATGGCCCGAGGTCTCCACCAGGCCGCCGTTGCCGCCCTGGACGCCGCCGCGCGCGGACAGCGCGCCATGCATGCGCGTGGCGTCGTCGCCCCACACCACGATCTGGCCGCCGTCGCCGCGCACCAGCGCGTCGGCGCGCACCACCGCGTCGCTGCCCACGAAGGTCTGCTGCGCGTTGGCCACGGCCGCGTTCCTGCCCTGGTAGTCGCCGCCGACCAGCACCGTGCCGCCGCCGGCGTCGCCGCTGGCGTCCACCAGCGCATTGCCGGTCAGGCCCACGCGCGCGCCCAGCACTTCGATCCTGCCGCCCCGGTTACCCGTGGCGGTGGTGGTGCTGCCCGCCTCCAGCAACGTGGTGCCGCTGGCCTTGAGGATGATGCGCCCGTTCTCGCCGCGCACCGCGCTGCTGGCGTTGATGGCGCCGCGCTGCGCGACCAGGGCGCCATACACGCCCACGCGCCCGCCCTGCGCCACGATGCTGCCCAGGTTGAGGGCCTGGTCGGCGGGCGCCGACACCAGCACCTGCACCTTGGGATCGGCCGAATCGAACAGCTGCACGCTGCGTCCCGCCGCCAGCACCACGTCGCCGTTGGGCGCCGAGATCACGCCGCTGTTTTCCACCGACGGCGCGATCAGGAAGATCTGGCCGCCGGCCGGCGTCGCGATGCTGCCCTGGTTGGCGACCTTGCCGGCGCCGTCGCCGCCCGTGAACGTGTTTTTGCCGGCCAGGAAATCGGCGTTGGACATGGCCAGGCTGGAGGCCACCAGGCCATTGACGTCCACCCGCGCGCCGGCGCCGAACAGGACGCCGTTCGGATTAATCAGAAACACCTTGCCGTTCGATTGCAGCGCGCCCAGTATCTGGCTGGGGTCCTGGCCCGTGACGCGGTTCAGCACCTTGCTGTCGGCGCTTTGCTGGATGAAGCGCGTGATCTCGCCGGGCGCGATGGAAAAGCTGCGCCAGTCGATGATGGTGTTGGGCGTGTTGGTGATCGTGTACAGGTTGCCCTGCTGCGCAAAGGCGGCCGCACCGTGCACCACGGTGGGCGTCACCGGGTTCGCATGCGCCGTTTCGAACGCGGCGGCCAGCACCACGGCCAGCAGCTTGCGGCGCAGCGGCCGTGAACGGGTGGCCGCCTTGGCGCCGGGAGTACGCTGGGTAGGATCGATAGTCATGGTCTTGGAGGTAAGCGGTATCAGTACGCCAGCGCCAGGCGCAGGTGCAGCCGGTTGGCGTTGTCGCGCGTGGTGGCCCCGGCGCGCAGCACGTGGCCATAGTCCAGTTGCAGGTTGGCCCAGGTGGACAGCACCACGCGCGCACCCACGCCAGCGCTGGCGATCGTCGTGCTTTCCAGTTCCCCGGCCAGCGCGTGGTTGCGATGCACGTGGGCGGCGTCATAAAAGCCCAGCAGGCGGCAGTTCCAACCGGCGTTGGCGCACAGGTTGGGCGTATAGGTTTCGAGGTTGACGGCCAGGCCGCTGTCGTTGGACACCTCGCGCTCGACGAAGCCGCGCACCGAGGTGGCGCCGCCGGCGCCGAACTGCTCGCCGGGGATCAGCGCATCGCGCGTGAACTGGCCATTGGCGATCGCCCGCACCTGCCAGTCGCCGCCCACCGCTTGGGTGAGGCTGGCGCCAAAGCGCAGCAGCGTGTAGTCGTCCCTGGCGTCGCTGCGCGCCAGCGTGAAGTCGTCCTGGGCGCCGCGCTTGCCGCCCGGGATATTGCGCACCAGCGTCACCTGCGCGCCCAGCTGGCCGGCCGCCAGCGGCAGCGTGCCCTGGTAGCCGATCGACACCGGATGCACCATCACGTCGTTACCGAGCTCCGTCTCCAGCAGCACCACGCTGTTGCGGAAGTCCTTGACGTCCACGCCGTAGCTGAGCGCCGACTGGTACGCGCCCCGCGTGCGCAATGCCTGGCTGTAGCGCGCACCGTACACGGCGCCCTTGCCGCTCACGGCCAGGTCGAACGCGCCGGCCGAGACGGTGCCCGAATCGACGTTGGAATAGCTGGCATACACGTCCAGCGCGTCGCCCGTGTCGTAGAACGGCACGTGGTAGCCGGCGCCATACACTTTCACGCGCCCCGGCTCCTCGGCCGACGTCACGTACTGCAGCGAGGCCAGGTGGTCACGGCCGAACAGGTTGGCGTGCTGCAGCATCACGCCCATATGGGTCTTGCCCGTCTGTTCGTTGCCGGTGTTGTCCAGGTTGACCGTGGCGCGCCACGGGCTGCTGTCCTTGACGTCCAGCACAGCGTCCACGGCATCGTCGGCGTCGCTGGCCTGCAGCGTGAGCGCCAGCTCGCGCGACGGATTTTCATTGGCCTGGCGCAGGTTGGCCGACATCGCGTCCACGTCGGGCGTACGGCCGGGGGCCAGCGTGGGCAGCGCGCGCCGCACGTTGGCCTCGTCGAAATACCGGTTGTTGCGCACGCTCACGCGGCCTATCCTGGTTTCCACCACGCGCAGCACGACCACGCCGCCATTGAGTTCCTGCTCCGGCAGCTGCACCGTGACCAGCTTGTAGCCGCGCGCCTGGAACGCCGCTTCCAGCGCCTCGAGCGCGCGCTGGACGTCGCCGAAGTCGCGATCCTTGCCGGCATAGGCCGCCAGCAGCTCGGCCACCTGCGCGGCGGGCAGCAAGGTGTTGCCCTGGACGTCGAACCGGGCGATGTCGAAGCGGGGATTGCCGCTGTCGTCGGCAAGGTCCTGCGCCCCGGCCGCATGGCAGGCCAGCACAACAAGGGAGCCTGCAAGCAGGCGCGGAAAGCGAAGAGTCATCGGGCGGTCGCTGGGTCGGTCGTTGGCGGTGGCTGGAGGCAAAATGTCGGGTAGCGTGATCGTTAAAGCCATGTTGATTGCAACACCATGAAACGGCTAATTTGCAATTGCCGCGATTATAGCCTTACGGCAACTTTATAGCTATGAGTGTAGTAGGCTTTGGGCAAATCGCCACGTTTTTGGTTTAATTCAGCGCAATCGCGGGCGTTTTAGCCACACTTGCCATCATTTGATGTCAAAAATGGTCACGCCGTCCCAGTCGGCGCCGGGCGGCGCGCTGCGCCAGCCGGCCACGCGGGCGCGGTACAAGGCGTACAGGCCGCACGCGGGGTCGCGCGCCTGCAACCGGTCCAGTCCGGCGTCGGCCGCGTCCCACTGCCGCGACCGCACAGCAACGAGCACCGCATCCCAGCGCGCCAGCGCGGCACGCGCATCGTCGTCCAGTTCGCTGCTGGGGGCCAGCGGCTCGTAGATGGTCACCGCCTCCTGCTTGCCCTTCACTCTTACCCGGTCCAGCTCGCGATAGGCGAACTGCGGCGCGGCCGCCCGCGTGGCGGGCCCGACCGCGATGTCGACGCCGTAGATGCGCGTCAGGCCCTCGAGCCGGGCCGCCAGGTTGACGGCGTCGCCCATCACCGTGTAGGCGCGCCGGATCGACGAGCCCATGTCGCCCACGTGCATCACGCCGGTATTGATGCCGATGCCGATGTGCAGCGCCGGCCATCCGCGCGCGACGAAATCCGCACTCAGCCGCCGGCGGCTTTCCTGCATCAGCAGGGCCGTGGCCACCGCGCGCCGCGCGTGGTCGTCAAACGCGACGGGCGCGCCCCAGAACGCCATCACGGCGTCGCCGATGTATTTGTCGAGCGTGCCGCGATGGCTGTCGCGGATATCTTCCGACATCGCCGTCAGGTACAAATTGATGTATTCGCGCAGCACGCGCGGCGTCAGCTGCTCGGAGATGGTGGTAAAGCCGCGCACGTCCACGAACAGCACGCTCAGTTCGCGGCTCTCGCCTTCCATGTCGTACTTGCCGGGATTGGCGGCCATTTCCGCCACCAGCTCGGGCGCCACGTATTCGCCAAAGCGCGACACCAGCGCCCGGCCCTTGCGCACCTCGAAAAAGTAGCCCCACAACAGGTTCGCCACGTACAGCCCGGCCACCACCAGCAGCAGCACGGCCAGGTGGAACGACAGGTTCTGCACGCGGTACAAATAGACGTTCAGGCCCGCCGCCCCCGCCAGCGTCGCCGCCGCCAGCACGGTGGCGGGCAGCGGCGCCAGCGCGGCCAGCGCCGCGGTCAGCGCCAGTCCCACCAGCAGCAGCGCGGCCGCTTCGGCAGCCAGCGCCCAGTCGGGCCGCGCCTTGAATTCGTTGTCGAGGATCGACTTGATGAGATTGGCGTGGATTTCCACGCCCGGGTATTCGGGATTGACGGGCGTGGCGCGCAAGTCCACCAGGCCGGGCGCGGTGGTGCCGACCAGGACGATGGCGCCCTGCAGCCACGCCGCCGGCGCGCGCCCGGTCAGCACGTCGGCCGCGGAGACGTAACGGAACGCGCCGCCGCGCGGCCCGCCCCTGCCGCGAAACGCGATGGTGGTGGTCATGGCCTCGCCCACCGGGATCAGGCGCTGGCCCTGCGGCAGGAACAGCGACAGGTAATCGACGCCGCCCGCCTGTTGCGCACGGTCCGACAGCTGGTCCACCGGCCGGTCCAGGTACGGCTTGACGGCGCGCGCCTGCAGGTACACGCCGGCCGTGGCCAGGGCCAGCGACGGGTAGTACGCATCGCCCACCTGCTGGATCAGGCCGGCCGTGCGGACGATGCCGTCCGGATCGGTCACGACCGAAAAACTGCCGGCGCCGGCAGCGGCGCGCTGCAGCAGCGGCACATTGGCCTCGTAGCCGTCGTTGGACCAGGCCAGCAGTTCGCGCCCGTTCAGATCGTCCTCGGTAAACAGCGGCGGCGGCAGCGCGCCTTTTACCTGGTCCGCCGACAGGTTAAATCCCAGGATCACGGGCTGGCCCTGCAGCGCGGCGGCAAACAGGCCGTCGTAGTCCATGCCGGCGCGCAGCGCGTCGAGCCGCTGGCGCAGCGCCGGCACGTCTTTCAGTTCGCCCAGCGCCAGGCGCTCGAGCACGATGTAGCCGGAACTGGTGTCCGGCTCGGGGAACGAGATATCGTAGCCCACCGCGCGCGCGCGGTAATGGCGCGTCAGTTGCGTGACCAGTTGCGCCTGCACGTTGCGGCTCCAGGGAAAGCGGCCGAATTCGGTGAGCGACTTGCCGTCGATATCGACGATGACGATGCGCGGATCGAGCACCGGCGCCTGCAGCTTCATGCGTTCGCCGGCCACCAGGCTGTCGAGCCGCGCCACAGCGTCGTTCACGCGCGCGCCGAACAGGCCCAGCGTGCACGCCACGCCGGCCAGCGTGATGAGCAGTCCCAGCAGCCAGCGCGGCGCCAGCGTCATCAGCGTGTGGGGGCGCCAGCGCATCGGCTCAGGGCACGTAGCCGGGAATCTGCGCCACGTCCACGGTGTCGATCTGGCGCGCGTCCATGTTGCGCGCAGCGAACTCGTGGTAGATGCCGCTGCGGATGAAGATGTCGAACAGTTGCGGATCGATATGGCCGTTGAGCGCGAACTTGCCCAGGATGTGCAGCGACTCCGACAGCATCTTGCCTTTTTTGTAGGGCCGGTCGCGCGCGGTCAGCGCCTCGAAGATGTCGGCAATCGCCATCAGCCGCGCCTGCACCGACATCTGGTCGCCGGTCAGGCCGCGCGGGTAGCCCTTGCCGTCCATGCGCTCGTGGTGGCCGCCCGCGTACTCGGGCACATGGCGCAGGTGGCGCGGCCACGGCAGCGCTTCCAGCATGCGGATGGTGACCGAGATATGGTTGTTGACGATCTGCCGCTCGGCCGCCGTCAGGGTGCCGTACGGGATGGTGAGATTGAGGATCTCGTCGGCGTCGAGGAAATCGCGCTCCACGCCGTCGGGCCCGGTCCAGCGGCGCGCGGCAATGGTGTGCACGCGGGCCTGGTCGGCAGCGGCCATGCCTTCGCCGCCCACGTTGACGGCGCGCAGGAAGTCGCGGTCGTCGCGCAGCGCCTGCTGCTGGCGCGCCAAGTCGAGTTCGATGGCTGCGATGTTGGCTGCGATGTTGGCTGCATTGTCGGCTGCATTGGCGGCAACGATGGCGGCAGGTGCGGCGCCCGCCGCCGCCAGCTTGCGTTCGAGCGCGGCGATCTGCGCATCGCGCAGCAGCACGTCGAAGCGGGTATCGATCAGGGCAATGCGGTCGAAAATGGTTTCCAGCTTGGTGGCCTTGTCCACGATGTGGACCGGCGTGGTGATCTTGCCGCAGTCGTGCAGCAGGCCGGCCATCCACAGCTCCTTGCGGTCGGCGTCCGTCATGCGGAAGCCGGCCAGCGGTCCCGTCTGCGTGTCGTGCACGGCCTCGGCCAGCATCATGGTCAGTTCGGGCACGAACTGGCAGTGGCGGCCCGTGTATGGCGATTTTTCATCGATGCCGATATTGATCAGGTTGACCAGCGACTCCAGCAATTCTTCCAGCTGCGCGATCAGGCGCTGGTGGGTAAGCGCCACGGCCGCCTGCGCGGCCAGCGCCTCGATGAAGCGCTGGTCGGTGGGGCTGAACGGCACGATGGCTGTGCCCTGCCCCGGTCCCGCGCCGTCGGCATGGTCGGTTGCTCTCGCATTAATCAGTTGCAGCACGCCCACCAGTTCGCCTTCGTGGTCGCGCATCGGCACCGTCAGGATCGATTGCGAACGGTACTGGCGCTGGCGGTCGAAGCTGACCATGCCGGAAAAATTGAAGCTCCCGGCCTGGTACACGTCCTCGATATTGACCGACTTGCCCGAGTGCGCGGCATAGGCGGCCACGGCCGACAGGTTTTTCTCGCCGGCCCCGTCGTACAGGGGAATGGCAGCGGCCGCGATCGGTGCGCCGCCGGGGCCGCCCTGGTGGATGCCCAGCGTGTCGTTGAGCATGATGTGGAAATCGAGCGCGCGGCGGTCGTCGCTGGGACGGTACAAGGTGCCGCCGTCGGCATGGGTCATGCGCTTGGCCACCAGCAGGATGTGTTCCAGCAGCGTATCGGTATTGTGCGCGGCATCGTGCGTGCCACCGAGCTCGACTGTCAGCTCGGTCAGCTGGTCGAGCCGCTGGGCGATTTGGATGGGGGTCAACTCTTGCATATCGAAAGTGTAGCCGCAGTGCAAGTTTGTGTACATGCTTAAGTTCGGTGAGAAACAATTTGACCACAGGCCGGCGCGTTTTTACCCGACGCAATAAAAATAAAGCTATGATCGCGCTGAAAACCACATAAAAACATGTCAGAACATCAGGGAAGAGCATGAAATTCACATTCTGGGGAGTGCGCGGTTCCATTCCCTCGCCCGGGCCGCGCACGGCGCGTTACGGCGGCAACACCACCTGCATCGAAGTACGCACCGACAACGACACCCTGCTCATCCTCGACGGCGGCACCGGCCTGTTTGCCCTGGCGCAGTCGCTCTGCCAGCGTCAGCCCGGCGCCGTCGACGCCCATATTTTTATCAGCCACAGCCACTGGGACCATATCCACGGCCTGCCGTTTTTTACGCCGCTGTTCGTGCGCGGCAGCCGCGTTTGCCTGCATGGCGCCACCGATCCGCAAACGGGCAGCGGCATCGAACGCGTGATGCAGGTGCAGCTGCAAAACAGTTATTTTCCCGTCAGCGAAGCGCAGATGGATGCCACCATTGCCTACCGCTCGCTGGACGTGGGCCGCCAGATTGCGGTGGGCGACGCCACGGTGGACAACGTGGTGATGAACCACCCGGTGATCAATCTCGGCTACCGCATCGGCTGCGGCGGCAAGTCGCTGTTTTTCACGGGCGACCACGAACCGTTTTATAACCCGCACCCCGCCGGTCATCCGGACCACGCGGCGTTCGCCCAGCACATCGCCGAGCGCAACGCCGCCATCGACGCCCTGGTGGCAGGCGTCGATGCATTGATCGTCGATTGTTCTTATACGCGGGAAGAATATCCCGCCAAGCGGGGCTGGGGACACGGCACGTTCGACGCCGCGTTCGAGCTGGCGCTGCGCTGCGGTGTCGGGTCGCTGTATTGCACCCATCACGAACCGACGCGCAGCGATGACGAACTGGAAGCCGTGTTTGCTGAAGTGCTGGCGCGCTTTGCGCCACGATTGAACGGGCTGACGGTAGCGCTGGCCCGGGAAGGCCTGCAGGTCGCGCTGTAGATCGTCAGCCTGGGCAGTTGTAACCGGTCAGGCGGCAGCAGCCATGCCGGCAGCGGCTGCACGCGGCAGCACGCGGCGGTCGGCCAGCGCGCGCAGGCGCGCCACGGCCGCCTGCAGATTGAACGGCTGGCCGGCGCGCAGCGCCGACACCATTTGCGTGGCGATGCGCAACGCGGGCGCGGCGGCATTGCGGGCGGTGGCCGCATACGGCAGCACCATGCGGTAACGGCCCTGGGTGCGCGGCACCACGCCGACAAAACCGACCGACACTTCGTTGAGCGCCAGGCGGCGCAATTCCATGGCCACCTGCTGCACCACGCGCACGATGTGCGGCACGCCTTCGGCGCGCAGGCCCACCAGCGCGGCCTGGCGCTGCACGCCCGGCAGCAGGTCCAGCAGACGGCGGTTGAACGAGGCCAGGGCTGCTGGCGTGGACGGGGTGTCGTCGACTTCCAGGATGCTGAGCAGGCAAGGCTGGGTGGAGTAGCGGTTGTCGCTGTCGATGTGGCGGTGATCGATGATTTTCATGTTCTGTTCTACTTTGTCTGGCAGGTGAATAACTTAGGCAGCATTGTGCCCGAGGCGACCTGCACACGGTAGCAGCCAAAGGAGTAGGAGAACGTAGGAGCTATCCCACACTTAAGCCATGTGTAATCGAGCGATGTTAAACGTGGTGCTATGCTTGAACGAAGCTTCCAACCGAGACCCTCGATGACCACTGAAACTTTTATCCCGGGTAAAGATCTTGCCCTCGAAACCACGATCGCCACCATGCAGGCCACGCTGGCGCAGCGCGGTTTCACGCTGACCGAATCGCCGCTGCTGCACGAGGTGGAAGGCGTCTGGTCGCTGCACGTCAAGGACAGCGCGTGTCCGATGCTGTTTGCAAATGGCAAGGGCGCCACCGCGCTGGCCGCGCGCGCCAGCGCCTACGCCGAATTCTTCGAGCGGCTGGGCACGCATTACGTCTGGACCCCTTATTATCTTGGCGCCCAGCGCGCCCAGGCCCCGTTCGTGCACTACCCGCACGAACAGTGGTTCGTGCCCGCAGCGGACGGCGCCTGGCCGGCCGCCATGCTCAATCCCGAGCTGCACGCATTTTACAATCCGGACGGCGACATCGACGCCGCGGTGCTGGTGGACCTCAACTCGGGCAACGCCGCGCGCGGCATCTGCACCCTGCCCTACACGCGCGTGCGCGACGGCAGCACCACCTATATTCCGGTCAACATCATCGCCAACCTGTACGTGAGTAACGGCATGGCCGCCGGCAATACCATCCGCGAGGCGCGGGCGCAGGCACTGTCCGAGATTTTCGAGCGGGCCATCAAGTACCGCATCATTGCCGAGGGATTGTGCCTGCCCGCAGTGCCGGACGACGTCATCGACCGCTACCCGGCCATTGCGGCCGGCATTGCCGCGCTGCGCGCGGCCGGCTTCGGCATCCTGGTCAAGGACGCTTCGCTGGGCGGCAAGTACCCGGTCATGAACGTCACGCTGATCAACCCGCAGGACCAGGGCGTGTACGCCAGCTTTGGCGCCCACCCGCGCCTGGCGATCGCGCTCGAACGCGCGCTGACCGAGCTGCTGCAGGGTCGGCCGCTCGATGCGCTGGCAGGATTCCCGGCGCCCGCCTTCGACCTGGCCGACATCACGGCGGTGGACAACCTGGAGCGCCACTTTGTCGATTCGAGCGGCGTGCTCGGCTGGGACTTCCTGAGCGACACCTCGGACTATCCGTTTGTCGACTGGAACTTCAGCACGACCACCGACGGCGACTACCAGTGGCTGGTGGACGCCATCCACGCCGAAGGTAAAGAGATCTACGTGGCCGACTTCGAGGAGCAAGGCGCGTACAGCTGCCGCATCCTGGTGCCGGGCTTTTCCGAAATCTACCCGATCGACGACCTGGAATGGGAGAACAACAGCCTGGGCAACGCCCTGCGGCCGCAGCTGGTGCGGCTCCACGATCTGAGCGTCCAGGAATGCACGACGCTGTTGGCCGAACTGCAGACGTCCAACCTCAACGACGAGCGCCCGGTGTGGGAAATCCTGGGTCTGGCGGTCGCGCCCGGCACGCCATGGAAGCAGCTGCGCATCGGCGAGCTCAAGACTTTGCTGGCGCTGGTGGTGGGCGACGAGGAAGCGGTGCTGGAAGGCTGTTACTGGATCCAGCACTATGGCGACCTGCCCAGGCCGCGCTTGCTGGTGTACCGCTGCATCGACAGCATCATCCGGCTGGAAGAACCCGACAACTACCGCCAGGCGCTCGCGCTGCTGTACGGCGCCCAGACGGTGGCGCTGGCCGAAGCGCTGCTGGAAGGCGCCGAACGCTTCTTCGGCCTCGACAACCTGGGCCCGAACTACGAAGCGAGCCCCCTACACCAGGGCCTGCTGGCCGCGTACGACAAGCTGTTCGTGGCGGAGGCGGCTACAACGCCGCATCCACCAGCAACCCCGGCTGCAACGCCCGGATCCGCAACTCCGTGAAATAACCGCCCGCTTCGTTGTAGCGCAGATAGTGGCGGCCGCAGTTCAGGCAGCGCGCCACCTGGCTGATGTTGTACGGATAGTAGCGCGGCGCGATCGGCGCGTCGACGCTGTCGGCGCGGGTGCCGTGCGGATGGTATTCCGCGAACGTGGGCTCGTCGTACGGGTCGTCCACCAGGGTGCCCACCTCTTCGAAACGGTCGAGCTCGAGCGTCATCGGCAGCGCTTGCCAGGCGGACAGCGGCACCTGGTTGCAGGTGCACGGCGTGGCTACCGCGCCCGATGCTTGCGCCAGCGCCATCAGTTGATTGAATGAGAGTTTTTGCATGGTCGATAAAAAAGGGAGCCACGCGGCTCCCTTTGTTTTACAGGATGTGACGCCCGGCCCACCAGGCGATGGCGGCCACAAAGGCCGACGCGGGAATGGTAAAGATCCAGGCCCAGACGATGTTGCCCGCCACGCCCCAGCGCACGGCCGACATCTTCTGCGACGCGCCCACGCCGACGATGGCGCCGGTGATGGTGTGCGTGGTCGAGACCGGCACGCCCAGCGCGGTGGCCAGGAACAGCGTGATGGCGCCGCCGGTCTCGGCGCAGAAGCCGCCCACCGGTTTGAGCTTGGTGATCTTCTGGCCCATGGTCTTGACGATGCGCCAGCCGCCGAACATGGTGCCGAACGAAATGGCCGTGTAGCACGAAATAATCACCCACAGCGGCGGCTCGGCGCCACCGGCAGGCGACACGCCGGCCGCGATCAGGAGCATCCAGATGATGCCGATGGTTTTCTGGGCGTCGTTGCCGCCGTGGCCGAGGCTGTACGATGCCGCCGAGAACAGCTGCAGGCGGCGGAACCATTTATCGACCCGGCGCGGCGTGGACCGCACGAAGATCCATGACACCAGCAGCATCATGATGGAACCGAAAATAAAGCCCAGCAGCGGCGACAGCACGATGAACAGCACGATCTTGATCAGGCCGCCCGAAATCAGGGCGCCGGTGCCGCTCTTGGCCACGGCCGCACCGACCAGGCCGCCGATCAGCGCGTGCGAGGACGACGACGGAATGCCGTAGTACCAGGTAAAGATATTCCACACGATGGCGCCCACCAGCGCGCCGAAGATGACGTACTGGTCCACCACCGACGGATCGATGGTGCCCTTGCCCACCGTGGCAGCCACCGTGAGCTGGTGGAACACGAAAATGGCCACGAAGTTGAAGAACGCGGCCATGGCGACGGCCGTCTGCGGCTTGAGCACGCCGGTGGACACCACCGTGGCAATCGCATTGGCGGCGTCATGGAAGCCGTTCATGAAGTCGAACACCAGCGCGAGGGCGATCAAAATGCCCAGCACCCAGATGCTGATATGTATGGTATTCATCTGACTGTTCTTTTTATATTATTTATGCGTTTTCAACGATGATGCCTTCGATGATGTTGGCCACATCTTCGCAACGGTCGGTCACGGTTTCCAGGATTTCGTAGATGGCCTTCATCTTGATCAGGTTGCGCACGTCCGGTTCGTCGCGGAACAGCTTGGACATGGCGGCGCGCATCACGTGGTCGGCATCCGATTCCAGGCGGTCGATCTCTTCGCAGATGGCAACGATCTGGCGCGAATTGTCCATGTTATGCAGCAGCGATACGGCTTGCTTGACCTTCTCGGTGCAGGCCAGCACCAGTTCGGCCAGGCGCTGGGCTTCCGGCGTGACCGAGTGCAGGTCGTACAGCGAGACGGTCTGGGCCGCGTCTTCCAGCAGGTCGAGGATGTCGTCCTGGCGCGTGATCAGCTTGTGGATGTCGTCGCGGTCGATCGGGGTGATAAACGTCTTGTGCAGCAGGTCCACGGTCTGGTACGTGATCTTGTCGGCTTGCTTTTCGATGCTTTCGATCGCGTGCACGCGGTTTTCCAGGTCGTCGAAGTTGGACATCAGGCCCAGCATTTCTTTTGCACCTTTGACGCACAGGTCGGCGTGTTGGTTAAACAGGTCAAAAAATTTGCCCTCGGTGGGCATCAAGCGTCCAAACATGTCTTTCTCCGATCAATAATTCGTCATTACTACAGGTTGCCAGCCCCGGGGTACGGGGCGGCGTAAAGAAGCGTCGTTCCGTTACTTGTCAGGCTTAATCGCCCTGATACAGCGCCAGATTACCGACGTAGTTGCCAAACTTGGTGTACTGGCCGATCCAGGTCAGACGTACCGCGCCGATCGGGCCGTTACGCTGCTTACCGATAATGATTTCGGCCGTTCCTTTATCCGGCGAGTCGGGGTTGTACACCTCGTCGCGGTACAGGAAGATGATGACGTCCGCATCCTGCTCGATCGCGCCCGATTCGCGCAAGTCGGACATGACGGGACGTTTGTTGGGGCGTTGCTCCAGCGAGCGGTTCAGCTGCGACAGCGCGATCACCGGGCAGCCCAGCTCCTTGGCCAGGCCCTTGAGCGAGCGGGAAATCTCGGAGATCTCGGCAGTCCGGTTGTCGCCGGCCTTGGAGCCCTGCATCAGCTGCAGGTAGTCGACAATGATCAGGCCGAGCTTGCCGCACTGGCGCGCCAGGCGGCGCGCGCGGGCGCGCATCTCGATCGGGTTCAGGGCCGGGGTTTCGTCGATGAACAACTGGGCGTCGTTCATCTTCTGGATCGCGTGGGTCAGGCGCGGCCAGTCCTCGTCGTTGAGGCGGCCGGTACGCAGGCGGTGCTGGTCGAGCTGGCCAACCGAGCCCAGCATACGCATGGCCAGCTGGGCGCCGCCCATCTCCATCGAGAAGATCGCTACCGGCAAGCCGGCTTCGATCGCCACGTTTTCGCCGATATTGACCGAGAATGCGGTTTTACCCATCGACGGACGGCCGGCCACGATGACCAGGTCGCCGCCCTGCAGGCCCGACGTCATGCGGTCGAGATCGATAAAGCCCGTGGGCACGCCCGTGATCTCGGACTGGTTGTCGCGCGAGTACAGCTCGTCGATGCGCTCGACCACTTGCGTCAGCAGCGGCTGCACGGGAATCCAGCCGGCCGCGCCGCGGGCGCCCTGCTCGGCAATGGCAAAGATCTTCGACTCCGCCTCGTCGAGCATCTGCTTGACTTCCTTGCCTTGCGGGCTGAAGGCCTGGCCCGAGATCTCGTCGGCCACGGTGATCAGCTGGCGCAGGATCGAGCGGTCGCGCACGATCTCGGCATAGCGGCGGATGTTGGCAGCCGATGGCGTGTTTTGCGCCATGGCGTTCAGGTACGCCAGGCCGCCCACGTCGTCGGCCTTGCCCAGCTGCGTGAGGTTCTCGAAGACGGTAATGACGTCGGCCGGCTTGGAGCCGTTGATCATCTTGACGATCTGCTCGAAGATGATGCGGTGGTCGTAACGGTAAAAGTCTTCCGGGTACATCATGTCGGCGATACGGTCGAACGCGGCGTTATCGCGCAGCAGGCCGCCAATGACGGACTGTTCTGCTTCGATGGAATGCGGCGGGACGCGGAGCGAATCGACTTGCGGATCGGAGGGGGCGTTCATGGCGCGAATTATACCTGCTTAGGACTGCTGCTAATGCAGTGCAACAAAAAAATCGGCAAGAAAAAAGCCGGGCAAGCCCGGCTTTTTTTCATGGTATAGCTTACTTGACAGGCCGAAGCCCGATCAAGTCTTAGGCAGCTTCGCCTACAACAGCAACGGTCACTTCTGCGATCACGTCGGTGTGCAGAGCAACGCTCACTGGGAACTCGCCAGTGGTCTTCAGGGGACCGGTTGGCAGGCGCACGGCCGATTTCTCGACAGCGAAACCGACTTTGCTCAGCGCTTCAGCGATGTCGAAGTTGGTGACGGAGCCGAACAGACGGCCGTCGACACCCGCTTTTTGCGAAACGGTCACGGTCATGCCGTTCAGTTTCTCGCCTTGGGCCTGGGCAGCAGCGAGCTTGGCAGCAGCAGCTTTTTCCAGTTCAGCGCGCTTGACTTCGAATTCCGCTACGGCAGCAGCGGTAGCGCGGCGTGCCATTTTTTGCGGGATCAGGAAGTTACGTGCGTAACCGTCTTTAACTTTAACGACTTCACCCAGGTTGCCCAGGTTGACGACTTTTTCCAACAGAATGATTTGCATAGTTCTTCTCCAGATGCTTGTCTAAACTACGCAATTAAGCGTGGTGCAGATCGGTGTATGGCAGCAGGGCCAGATAACGGGCGCGTTTGATCGCGGTGTCCACTTGGCGCTGGTAGTGCGCCTTGGTGCCGGTCAGACGTGCTGGCATGATCTTGCCGTTTTCCTGGACGAAGTCTTTCAGGGTGTCTACGTCTTTGTAGTCCACTTGCTCTACGCCGGCGGCGGTGAAGCGGCAGAACTTCTTGCGCTTGAACAGTGGGTTTTGTTGCTTACGCTTTTCTTTAAGCTTGAGCTTGTTTTTGTCGAACTTTTTACCGAATGCCATGTGAGGCTCCTGTATTTAAATTGAGCTGTCAGTGACAGCACTAAAATCAATGATGTGAAACACCAGGCTTTTGCTATTGCGCGTCTTCTTGTTCAGGAACCCCGTGAACCGGTACACCCCGCCCAGCGGCGCCGCCCCGAACGTGCCTGAAATCTCGCCTGCGGCAACCGCAGAAATTTCAAACTCGCTCAACCGGGCGATGCCCGCCTCCATTTGCTGCGACCGGTGCTGGAGTACAGCATTGATGATCGGCATGCCTGCCGGGGTGTAACGCAAGGCGTCACGCTCGGCAATGAGGGCGGTGAACTGGAGCTGGTTCAGCTCGGTTCCTTCAAACAATTAAGCTGCGGCAGGAGCAGGAGCTGCTGCTGGGGCTGGCGTTTCTGCGCGATGCGACTTGGCCGCATCTTCACGTTGTACCGACTTCATCATTGGCGAAGGAGCGGTTTCCGCTTTCTTCATCTTGACGGTCAGGTGACGCAGCACGGCATCATTGAATTTGAATGCGGTTTCCAGCTCGACCAGGGTCTCGTTGTCGCATTCGATGTTCAGGCAGATGTAGTGTGCTTTGGCCAGTTTCTGGATCGAGTAAGCCATCTGACGACGGCCCCAATCTTCAACACGGTGCACGGAGCCACCGCGGGTCGTTACAGTGGTTTTGTAACGTTCGATCATCGCGGGCACTTGCTCGCTCTGGTCCGGGTGGACGATAAATACGATTTCGTAGTGACGCATGAAAACTCCCTTAAGGACTTGTGAATATAGCCCACCCTGGCGTCAAGACAGGTGTGGGAAGAGGTAAGCCCGCGACTATAGCAGCTTTTTCGGCGTAACGCCAGCCTGATGTTGCCGCTACGACAGGCGCCAAACGTGACATCGGCGTGCCGTTTTTGCCGCCACCGCAAGGGGCACGACCCGCCCTGCTCATAGGGAAACGGGGCCGCGCGCCCTCTGCCACCACTTTTTTCACATTATTTCGCTCAAAGCAAGAAATTCTCTTGCATTGACGCCCATACTGTACAAAAATACAGACTGTCTATATACACAGCCTACCGCCCCCATGATCAAGCTCACCGCACGCCAGGAACAAATTCTCAATCTGATCAAGGACGCCATCGAAAACACGGGCTTCCCGCCCACGCGCGCCGAGATCGCCAACGAACTGGGCTTCAAGTCCGCCAACGCCGCCGAGGAACACTTGCAGGCGCTGGCCCGCAAGGGCGCGATTGAAATCGCGGCCGGCACGTCGCGCGGCATCCGCCTGCTGGGCGTGCACGCCGAACCGTCGGCGCCGCGCGTACCGGCCGCCGTCATGATGGCGCTGCCGCTGATCGGCCGCGTGGCCGCCGGCTCGCCCATGCTGGCGCAGGAAAACCTGGAAGCGAGCTACAACGTCGACCCGGCCATGTTCTCGGCCAAGCCCGACTACCTGCTCAAGGTGCGCGGCGAATCGATGCGCGACGCCGGCATCATGGACGGCGACCTGCTGGCCGTGAAAAAAATCGACAGCGCCAAGAACGGCCAGATCGTGGTGGCCCGCATCGGCAACGAAGTGACGGTCAAGCGCTACCGCAAGACGGGATCGGTGGTCGAGCTGCTGCCGGAGAACCCGGAGTTCAAGATCATCAAGGTCGATCCTGAGGCGGACGAGTTTGCTTTGGAGGGATTGGCCGTGGGGTTGATGCGCACGTGGCACTAACTCTGCGCTGACTA
>JBEVMD010000314.1:0-15628 GCA_040508835.1 Duganella sp.
CGGGTAGGCGGGTAGGCGGGTAGGCGGGTAGGCGCATAGAAGCGTATGCGCAGAGAGGCGCCCGGGCCGGCGCGCCGGCGTCATCCCCGGCGTGCACCTGCGTTGCCGCCGGGTCCGACTAAGCCTTGAACAGGTCGCGATACTGCGTCGGCTGGCAGCGCAGATACTGGCTCGCTGCGCGCACCTGGCCGCCCAGCGCGGCGGCCGCATGCCACGGCCAGCGCGGGTCGTACAGCACGGTGCGCGCCAGCGCCACCAGGTCGGCGTCGCCGTTGGCGATGATGGCCTCGGCGTGCAGCGGCTCGGTAATCAGGCCCACGGCCACGACCGGAATACCGACCACCTGCTTGACGGCGCGCGCCAGCGGCACCTGGTAGCCGGGACCGACGGCAATCTGCTGGTCCGGATGCAGGCCGCCGCTGGAGACGTGGATCACGTCGACGCCGCGCTCCTCGAACATTTTACACACCGCCTGCGCCTGCTCGATGGTAAAGCCGCCCGCCATCCAGTCGGTGGCCGAGATGCGCACGCTGACCGTACGGTCGGCCGGAAACGCGGCGCGCACGGCGTCGAACACCTCGAGCGGGAAGCGGGCGCGGTGTTCCAGCGCGCCGCCGTATTCGTCGGTGCGCAGGTTCGACAGCGGCGAGAGGAACTGGTGCAGCAGGTAGCCGTGCGCGGCATGGATCTGGATGGCGTCGATGCCGATGTCCGCCGCCCGGCGCGCCGCTGCCGCGAAGCCGTCGCGGATGCGGCGCAAGCCGTCCTTGTCGAGCGCGGCGGGCGCCACGTAGTCGTCGCGGATCGCCACGGCGGACGGCGCGACCGTCTGCCAGCCGTCCGGCTGGCCGGGGGCGATCTGCAAACCGCCCTCCCACGGCCGCTGCACCGACGCCTTGCGGCCCGCGTGGTTCAGCTGCACCGCAATCGGCATGGCCGACCAGCGCCGCACCGATTCCAGCGTGCGGCCCATGGCGGCGGCCGTGGCGTCGTCGTACAGGCCCACGTCGGCATGGCTGATGCGCCCTTCCGCCAGCACGGCCGTCGATTCGATGGTGAGCAGCGCGGCGCCCGACTGCGCCAGCTGGCCCAGGTGCATCTGGTGCCAGTCGTTCATGCAGCCGTCGGTGGCCGAGTACTGGCACATCGGCGCGATCACGATGCGGTTCTCCAGCGTGAGATTGCGGATGTGCAGCGGTGTAAACAATTGTGGGGACGGCATGGTGTTTCCTATCGTGTGGGGTGCGGAGCAGATTAGCGTAGCAGATTTACCGTGGCCAGGTCGATCAGCTCGCCAGCGCGGCCATCGAGCACGGCCTTCATCATGAACAGGCCGAACTGGCCGGCCTCGCCAGCGGTGGTGCTGGGCGGCATGATCAGTTCCTGGCGCGCGCTGACCACGTCCACCAGCACCGGGCCGTCGTGCGCCAGCGCGGCGCGCACTGCGCCGTCAAGGTCGCGCGGGTCTTCCACCCGGATGCCCTTGATGCCCATCGCCTCGGCCATGGCGGCGAAATTCGGGTTCTTCAGGTCGCAGCCGGTATCGGGATAACCGTGGGCCTTCATTTCCAGTTCCACGAAGCCCAGCGTGCCGTTGTTGAGCACGATGATCTTGACGGGCAGGTTCAGTTGCAGCAGCGTGATGAACTCGCCCATCATCATGGCAAAGCCGCCGTCGCCGGAAAAGGATATCACTTGCCGGTGCGGGTGCGACACCTGCGCGCCGATGGCGTGCAACATGGCGTTGGCCATCGAGCCGTGGTTGAACGACCCCACCAGCCGCCGCCTGCCGTTCAGTTTCAGGTAACGCGCGGTCCAGGCAATCGGCGTGCCCACGTCGCAGGTAAAGATGGCGTCGTCAGCGGCCAGCTCGCTGACGATGCGGGTCACGGCCTGCGGATGGATGCGGCGCGTGTCCGCATCCACCACGGCCAGGCTGTCGAGGTCCTTGCGGGCCTGCACGTAATCGTCGCGGGCGCTGTCGAGGAAGCTGCCGTCGCCCTTGGCGGTCAGCTGGGACAGCACGGCGGCCAGGGTCTCCCTCACGCCCCCGAGCAGTCCCAGCGTGAGCGGGCAGCGGTTGCCCAGCGCCTCGGGCCGCACGTCGATCTGGACGATGCGCGCATGCTCGGGGAAAAACTGGCGGTACGGAAAATCGGCGCCCAGGATCACCAGCGTGTCGCACCGCTTCATGGCCTTGTAGCCGGACGCGAATCCCACCAGCCCGGTCATGCCCACGTCGTATGGGTTGTCGTATTCGATATGTTCCTTGCCGCGCAGCGTGTGCACGATGGGCGACTGCAGCGTGCGGGCCAGTGCCAGCACCTCGGCGTGGGCGCCCGCGCAACCGGCGCCGCAGAACAGGGCCACCCGCTCGGCACCGTTGAGGATAGCCGCCAGCTGGTCCACCTGGTCCGGCTGGGGCAGCACGGTCGGCAGCGCGGGCAGCAGCCACTGCGGCGGCGTGGCGTGCATGTGCCGGGTGGCCACGTCGCCCGACATGACGATCACGGCCACGCCGCGCCTGGCCACGGCAACGCGCATGGCGCGGTGCAGGATCTGCGGCAGCAGCGCCGGGTTGGACACCAGCTCCACGTAGTGGCTGCACTCCTTGAACAGGCTCTCCGGGTGCGTGGCCTGGAAATAATCGATGCCGATTTCCGTGCTCGGAATGTGCGCGGCTATTGCCAGCACCGGCACGCCGCTGCGCTGGCAGTCGAACAGGCCGTTAATCAGGTGCAGGTTGCCGGGACCGCAGCTGCCCGCGCACACGGCCAGCTCGCCGGTGAGGTACGCATCGGCGCCGGCGGCAAAGGCAGCGCCTTCCTCGTGGCGCATGTGGACCCAGGCGATGCTTTGCTGGCGGCGCAGCGCGTCCGTGAAACCATTGAGCGAATCGCCCACCACGCCGTAGATGCGCCTGACGCCCGCCTGGGCCAGGGTGCTGGCCAGATAGTCCGCTGCCGTGCTGCTCATAGTTAAATCCTCCAGGAAATTCAGCGAAATGCCAGTGAAGTTACAGCGAAGTGAAAGCTAAGTGACACTGTGCGCCGAGTGTAGCGGAGCGCCTGGCGTCCATCTATCTCCTAGATTGGAGGGCCAACGTCCCGCCACCGTTAGCAGCTTCACACAGTGCGGGCCGATACCGGCGCAGACTGGGTCAGTCGCCCCAAGCAAGCGGGCGGCGTCCTGCAGTCCCCCATCGCACTCATCAAAAGGAACTACATGAAAGCACTCGTCTACAACGGCCCCTGCGACGTCCAGGTCAAGGACATGCCCGACGCAAAAATCGAAAAACCCACCGATGTGCTGGTGCGCGTCACCACCACCAATATCTGCGGCTCCGACCTGCACATGTACGAAGGCCGCACCAGCATGGAAACGGGCCGCATCCTCGGCCACGAAAACCTCGGTGAGGTGATCGAAGTGGGCAAGGCCGTCGACCGCATCAAGGTGGGCGACATGGTCTGCCTGCCATTTAACATCGGCTGCGGCTTTTGCGAAAATTGCGAGCGCGGCTACTCGGGCTTTTGCCTGACCGCCAATCCCGGCACGGCTGGCGCCGCCTACGGTTTCGCCGGCATGGGCCCGTACAGCGGCGGCCAGGCCGAACTGCTGCGCGTGCCCTACGCCGACTACAATTGCCTGGTGCTGCCGGAAGACGCGAAAGAGAAGGAGAACGACTACGTCATGCTGTCGGATATCCTGCCGACCGGCTACCATGCAACCGAACTGGCCGGCGTCAAGCCCGGCGAGACGGTCGTGATCTACGGTGCCGGCCCGGTCGGCCTGATGGCCACCATGTCCGCGTTCATCAAGGGCGCCAGCCAGGTATTCGTGGTCGATGAACACAAGGACCGCCTGGCGCTGGCGGAAAAAATGGGCGCGATCGGCATCAGCGACGTAGGCGAAGCCGGCGTGCAAAAAGTGCTCGACCTGACCGACGGCAAGGGCACCGACCGCGGTTGCGAATGCGTGGGCTACCAGTGCTGCGACCGCCACGGCAAGGAAGTGCCGAACCTCACCATGAACAACCTGGTCAAGGCCGTCAAGCCGACCGGCGGCATCGGCGTGGTGGGCGTGTTCCTGCCCGAAGATCCGGGCGCCAAGGACGACCTGGCAAAAGAAGGCAAGCTCGCTTTCGACTTCGGCAATTTTTGGTTCAAGGGCCAGAAGATCGGCACCGGCCAGGCCAACGTCAAGCACTACAACCGTCAGCTGGCCAACTTGATCCACGTGGGCAAGGCCAAGCCGTCGGCGATCATCTCGCACGAACTGGAGCTGGACGAGGCGCCGAAAGCGTACGAGAAATTCGACAAACGCGCCGATGGCTGGACCAAGGTGGTTTTAAAGCCGGGCAAATAAGCGGCAATCGGCCGGGCGTCAGGCGTTACGGCGCCTGATCGAGCAGCCGCC
Organism: Duganella sp.; assembly: GCA_040508835.1. Taxonomy (GTDB): domain Bacteria; phylum Pseudomonadota; class Gammaproteobacteria; order Burkholderiales; family Burkholderiaceae_D; genus Rugamonas. The sequence goes on from JBEVMD010000314.1 coordinate 4,417, forward strand.
GCCATGCGCGCAGATCCTGCGCATACAGGGCCGGCTGCTCCCACGCAGGAAAGTGGCCGCCGCGCGGCTGCACCGTGTACTGCCGCACGTCGTACAGGCGCTGCGCCCACTCGCGTGGCCCCACCACGAGGTCGCGCGGCCACATGCACACGGCCGTCGGCGTTGCCACCCGCGCGCCGGGCGCCAGCGGGGCGCGGAAATGACGCGCTTCGTAGTAATAGCGCATCGACGACGCGATGGTCTGCGTCGACCAGTACAGCGTCAGGTTATCGAGCAGCATGTCCAGCGGGAACACCTGGAACAGGTCGTCGCCCGCGTCGCTCCAGTAACGAAATTTTTCCAATATCCAACTGGCCAGGCCCACGGGCGAGTCGTTGAGCGCATACGCCAGCGTTTGCGGCCGCGTGCCCTGCAGATGCTGGTAAGCGCCCTCCTCGTCACGCCACGCCTGCACCCGCTGCAGGTACGCATGTTCGCTGTCGGTCAACGGCGGCGACGCCGGCGTCAGCATCGGGTCGGTGAGCGCCGAGATATGGATGCCGCGCAGCGACGCCGGGTACTTGAGCGCCATGCGGGTGGCGACGCCGGCGCCGATGTCGGTGCCGGCCGCAATGAAAGTCGTGTAGCCGAGCCCTTCCGTCATCAGCCGGTGAAACAGGTCCACGTGGTCCACCTGGTCGGGTGCGGTCGGTCCGTCCGAATACCCGAAACCGGGCAGGGCCGGAATGACGACATCGAACGCATCGGCCTGGGCGCCGCCATGCCGTGCGGGATCGCTGAGCAGGTCCGCCAGTTGCGCGTACTCGACAAAACTCGACGGCCAGCCATTGAGCAGCAGCAGCGGTTGCGTACTCTCGCCACGGCCCCGGACATGCAGGAAGTGAAGCTTGAAACCGTCGATGTCGGCCTTGAAGTGCGGCAGTGCGGCCAGGCGCGCGCCGGCCGCGTGCCAGTCGTAGCCGTCGGCCCAATAGTCGACCAAAGCGCGCAGCGGTTCGCTGGCCGTGCCCTGGCGCCAGCCGGAGACCACCTCGTCGGCCCAGCGCGTGGCGGACAGCCGGCGCCGCAGGTCGTCGGCAACTGCCACCGGCGCAGGCGGCTGCCAAGGGTAAATTTTCATCGTGACTCCCGTGCAAATTGAAAAGGTTGGCTCAACCTCGAACGCCCGGTACGGTCGCTGCAACCGGGAGCGGCGCGCGGGCGGCGCCAGCAGCGGTGGCCTCCTGCGCCAGCCGTTCGTCGATCCACGCGTGCACGCGCCTTCGCGCCTGCGCGGCCATGCGCGTGGGAAAGCGTATAAAGCCGTGCGGCGCAGCGGGCAGCAGATGGCATTCCACCGCGGCGTGGGCGCGCCAGCGTGCGGCCATCAGCGTGGTGTCGTCCCGCAGCGGATCGCACTCCCCCGCGCACAGGAAGGCCGGCGGCATGCCGGCCAGATCGCCGTACAGCGGCGACCGCGGCGCCTGGCGGCGCTGGGCGTCGGACATGCCGGGCGTGAGCAGGCGCAGCGAATCGCGCATCGAGGGTCCGTGCAGCACCAGCGTGTCGGCGCCGGCCTGGCGCACGGCGGGCGTGCCGGCCAGATCGTACACGCCGTAATACAGGATGGCGCCGGCAATGCGGGCCAGCAGGTCGGGCCAGGCCTTGAGGCGCAGCAGCGTGGCCGCCGCCAGGTGGCCTCCTGCCGATTCACCGACGACGTACACGGGCAGGCCGGCAAACTCCGGCAGCCCGCCGCCGAGCAGCCAGCGCGCCGCGGCCAGGCAGTCGTCCATGATGGCGTCCAGCGGCGCGTGAGTGGCCAGCCGGTAGTCGACCGACACCACGGCCACGTTGCAGGCCGCGATCAGTTCGGCATTGAGCTGGTCGTTCATGGCGGCATTGCCGATGGCCCAGCCGCCGCCGTGAAAATCGAGCACCACCGCGCGCGGCGCCCGTGCGCCGCGCAGGATGCGCACGGGCACCTGGAGACCGTCGGCCTGCGCCAGTCGCCGATCCGGGCGGACGCCCGCCCGGGCCAGCTTACCGTCGGCGCCCCATTGCGACAGCCGCAGCAGCGACTGCATCAGGAGTGGGGTGACGCGGTTGCCGATCCTGAAGCGCGGCGCCCAGGCCAGCTTGCGGTTGAAGGCGCGCGCCTCGTCGAGCGTGGCGGCGTCGAACAGCAGGTCCGGGCGCGGACTCACGGCGCGGGATCTTCCTTGCGGCAGTTGGTGGCCAGCACGCGTTCGATCACCGCGCGCGGCACTTTGCGGACCAGTAAGAAGGCAGCGGCGCTGCGCTGGCCATAGGTGCGGGACCATTCCAGGCCTTGCCGCACGATCGAAGCCAGACGGGCATCGGAACGGGGGTGCATTTTGGTATCCATGATGCACTATCCCACAAGCGGGCCGCCGCTTCCGTACGGCTGCGTACAATGGTCCATTTGTGGTCCATTTGTGGTCCATTGCGCAGGGGGTACGGTTGCGTACAGATGAGATCTCCGTAGCGGCGCAGGCTGTCACAACGGGCGGCGTCACCGATGTTCTTCGCACCGTTCGCCCATCTCACCTCAAGGAAAATCCCCATGTCGTTCCAACACGCAATTGTCTGGCTGGACCAGACCGAAGCCCATGTCATCCATTTCACCCGTGACGATGCCGAGACCGATATCGTCAAGACCAGCTCGCAGCACCAGAAAAGCGGCGTGCCCAGCAATAACCGCGCCGAACCGGATCACAGCTATATGCACGAGGTGATTGCCGTGCTGGGCGACGCCAAGCAAATTCTGGTGGTCGGCCCCGGCATGGAAAAGCTGGCGTTCATGCGCCACCTGACCAAGAGCCATACCGATATCGCCGACAAGGTCGTCAGTGTCGAAACCGTCGACCATCCGACCGACGTCCAGCTGTTGAACTATGCACGCAAGTACTTCGTCAAGTCGGATCTGACGCACTAAGTCACTAAGTCACTAAGTCACTAAGTCACCAAGCCACCATGGCACCAAGGTAATAACGCGCCAGGGCGCGCCCGGCACCAGCTGCGGCGCTGCGCCTGGTTGTCACGGCAGCATGTGTGTCAACCTGCTGCATGGCAATCGTCCGCTGACGCCGGCAAAAGAATGGTATTTTATTCACTTAAAATAGCACTACCGTTCTTTTATTTGCCACGCCGAGGAAACCGTGACCGCCCATTCAACCGCTGCACCCCTGCCCTACACCCCCGACATCGAAGTGATAGCCGACGACGAAGCCGCGCTGACCCGCGAGATCGTCGAGACCATGGCCGCGTCGTCGCGCTGCGCGTTCGAGCGCCACCGCCATGCGATCCGCGACGCCCACGCCAAGTCCAACGGCCTGATCACGGGCGAACTGACCATCCATGCCGACCTGCCCGCCGAACTGCGCCAGGGCGTGTTCGCGCAGCCGCGCACGTACGCGGTGGTGGCGCGGCTGTCGTCGGCGCCCAGCGACATCCATTCCGACGCCATTCCCGCCGCGCGCGGCTTTGCACTGAAAATCATCGGCGTCGATGGCGAGCGGCTGTCGCCCGCCATCGAAGGCCACAACCAGGATTTCCTGATGGTGAATTTCCCCGCGCTGGCCTTTGGCACCATTCCCAAGTACCAGCGCATGCTGGCCCTGCTGGAAGCGAACGCGCACGCGCCCGACACGTTCCAGCGCCTGGTGGCCGGCACCGCGCACGGCGCCAAGCAGCTCGTGGAAGCGCTGGGCGGCACGGCCGGCGCCACGCTGGACGGCCTGGCGCGCGACAACCATCACCCGCTGGGCGAGACGTACCATACGCAGGCGGCCATCCGTTACGGCGACTACATCGCCAAGCTGTCGCTGCACCCGGCGTCCGACAGCGTGCGCAGCCTGACCGGATTGCCGCTCGAGGACGTCCAGTACGCCAGCCTGCGCGACGCCATCAGCGCCCACTTCGCCCGGGACGGCGCCGAATACACCTTGTGCGCGCAGCTGTGCACCGACCTCGACACAATGCCCGTGGAAGACGCGGCCATCGCCTGGCCGGCGCCACTGTCGCCGCACCGGCCGATTGCCACGCTGCGCTTCGGGCCGCAAGCGACCGCCCATCCCGCCCGGCAGGTTTACGGCGACGACGTGCTGTCGTTTAATCCCTGGAACGGCGTGGTCGCGCACCAGCCGCTGGGCGGCATCATGCGCATCCGCCGCGCCGCGTACGAACGGTCCGCCGCCTTCCGCCACGCGATGAACGCCCGCCCGCGCATCGAACCGACCCACGCTTCCGACATCCCCGACTGAAAGGACATCATCATGACCGCCCCCAAGCCTGACCACCAAGACCATCAAGACCCGCGCCTGGCGGACGAAACCGCGCTGGACGCCATCCGCCGCCGCATCGACGCGGTGGCGCACGACGCCCCGCACCTGGCCAGGATCGCGCTGGAAGCGATGGTGCGCAAGCATAATCCCGACCTCAAGGGCACGGCCAATTCCGCCGGCCGCGTGGGCAAGCAGTCCGGCAATGTGTCGGAGCTGACGGCGATCGCGCCGTTGAAACCGGGCGGCGCCGAGCGCCTGCGCCGCATTTTCGATCTGACCAACGGCAATATGGACGGCGCCCAGCGCGTGTCCACCCTGCACGATATGCGCTTCGTGTTCTTCGACAACGACACCCGCATCCTGTTTGCCACCACCTACGACGGCGACTGGGACAGCTACATCAACGACTTTGCCACCAAGATTCCGGAATTGATGGACCTGCTGTTTGCCAATATCGAAGGCTGGCCCGGCATCGACAGCCCGGCCGTCAAGGACTTTATTGCCGGCCACCAGATCGACGCGGCCGGCTGGTTCGTGGCCAACCCGCAGGTGACGGTGGTCGATACGCGCCGCTTCCAGCGCATGGACCGGGCGCTCACGGCATTCCTCGACCAGATGGCCGCCAATCCGCCCCAGGACGCCGCCACGCGCCAGGCGCTCGACGCGCTCGGCGTGGCGCTGGCCCAGCCGCAGGGAGTGGATTACTGATGCCGTTCCTCGCCGACCTCAAAGCCCGTTTTACGCGCGCACACGTGACCCTGCAGCTGGACGATATCCAGGCCCTGATCCTGCGCTCGCGCCCCGAACCGTACGTGGGCCTGCACGCGATGCTGCACATCGACGACGCCGCCGGCGGGCGCGCACTGCTGCAGCGCATGGCCGACCACATCCCCTCGGCCGACGGCTGGACCGACGACCGCGACGCCTGGATGGGCATGGCGCTGAGCTTCCAGGGACTCAAGGCGCTGGGCGTGCCCGAGGCGTCACTGGCCAGCTTCCCGCTGCCGTTCCAGCAGGGCATGGCCGGGCGGGCCGAGCAATTGCGCGACGTGGACGACAATGCGCCCGCGCACTGGGACCCCGCATTCCAGCCCGGCGCCTGCCACGTGGCGCTGACCATCTATGCCCGCGATGCGGCCGCACTGGACGTGGCCGTCGCCAAGGCGATGCACGAGCTCGAACGCTCGCACGGCGTCACCCTGATCGGCAAGCACAGCTTCGGCGCCGACGCCGACGCCAAGAATCCGTTCGGCTTCCGCGACTCGATTTCGCAGCCGTTCGTGGCCGGCAGCGGCGTTGCGCCCCTGCCCGGCCAGGAACGCGCCATCGCCGCCGGCGAATTCATCCTCGGCGAAAACAGCGAAACGGGCCAGCCGGTCGCCATGCCCGAGCCGGTGGAGCTGGGACGCAACGGCTCGTTCGTGGTGCTGCGCAAATACGCCAGCCGGGTGGGCGCGTTCAACGACTTCGTCCGCAGCCAGGCCGGCGATGAAGCTGCGCAAGACCTGCTGGCTGCGAAAATGGTGGGGCGCTGGCGCAGCGGCGCGCCGTTGACGCTGGCGCCCGAACACGACGATCCCGCGCTGGGCGCCGACCCGGCGCGCAACAACGACTTCGATTTTTCGAAAGACCCGCGCGGCCTGATGTGCCCGCACGCGGCCCACATGCGCCGCCTCAATCCGCGCGACAGCCAGCTCACCATCCTCACCGACGTCAACATCCACCGCATCATCCGCCGTTCGTCCACGTTCGGCCCCAAATGGCGGCGGGACCTGACCGCTGACGACGACCGGCAAGCGCCTGGCGAGCGCGGCATCTATTTTATTTTCATCAGCGCGCGCGCCTACGACACCATCGAATTCTTCCAGCAGGAATGGATCAATCGCGGCAACTTCATCGACCTGGGTGCGGAACGCGATCCCGTGGTGGGCCTGCAGCAAACGCCGGGCACGTTTACCATCCCGCAGTCGCCGGTGCGGCGCCGCGTCGACGGCGTGAGCACGTTCAACCAGCTGCGCGGCGGCGAATACCTGTTCATGCCGTCGCTGACGGCGTTGCGGTGGATTGCCGGGGCGGCGTGGGCAGCCGGCGGGGAGTCTGGCGGTGCCTAGCGCGCAGCGGACCGCGTTTGAAAAAACCAGGTCTTAAAACGTATGCGCCATCCCCGCGCCAAACGCCGTGTGCGGGACCAGCCCCGCATCGCGCTTGCGTCCCAGGCTGACATACAGCGTGGACCGGCGCGACAGCGTGTAGTCCGCGCCCAGCGAGGCGAACCGGTTGGTCGCCGCATCGAGCCGCTGGCGGCTGTAGCCCGCCTTGAACACGGTGCGCGGACCGGCGCGGTACGTGGCCGACAGCGTGGCTGCGCGCGACCTCCTGCCGCTTGCCCGGGCCCGGCTGTCGTCGACAGCCGCCATGACGGCGGCGGCGCCGAACGTGTACTTGCCCGCCAGGAAAACGTCCTTGTCGCCCATGCTGTTGCGCTCGAAAGCGCCCATGGCGGCCACGGCGCCGGCGCCATATTCGAGCACGGTGGACACCGGCCTGTCGGTGGCGCCCAGCCCGCGCTGGCGTTCGGGCGATCCGCTCACGCGCAAGGTCACGCCGCCCACCGTGGGCGAGTCGTAGAACACGCCGCTGTTGAGGCGGCCATATTCCGGCGTGCCGCTGTTCCCGAACGGATCGCTGGGCGTCAGGTAGTGCCAGTGCTGCCAGGCGGGGGAAGCGATGCGGTTGAAGTTGGACCAGGGATCGAATTTCCAGTCGTTGGCCCACAGCGCCGTCATGGCCCGGCCCGCGCGCAGGGTGCCCCATGCACCCTGCAGGCCGACCGTCGATTCGTCGTACCAGAACGGCTTGACGCCGGCGCCCTCGCTCTTGCCCGTATCGAGTTCGAAGCGCGTACTGAGGCGAAACAATACTTTCAGGCCGCCGCCCAGGTCTTCCACGCCCGCGACAGCGATGTTGCTGCGCTGGACCGTGCCTACCTGGTTGACGCCGTCGAAACCGCGGAACATGCCCAGGTCGACCATGCCGGTCAGGGCAACCGACGACTGCGCGCGGGAAGGTGTGGATGTCGCCAGCGCGCCAAGGGCGGCGCAGGCCAGGAGCAAACGATGTTTGCAATGCATGGAATAATTCCTCTCGCAATGTGGAGCTGTTCGTGTGGAGCTGTTCGGAACGCCTGGGGCGTCCGCTGGCAAAACAGCAGCTCTGGGTCCGCACACAGGCGGACCAGGAAGGATGAATGCCGGCGCCGTCAGTCGACGACGGCAGGAGCGGCCCGGCCGCGGGTGGCCAGCCAGCACAGGATGGCGCCGCCGCACACCATGGCGGCGCCCTGCCAGAACGCGGGCGCCAGCGGCGTGCGCAGCACCAGCGACGACAGCGCCGCCGACAGTACCGGCGTCAAGTACGAGGCGCCGGCCAGGACGGTGACGTTGCCGTGCAAGATGCCGACATTCCAGGCGCCGTAGCCGAAGCCCATGGCGGCGGCCGCCAGCACCAGATAAACCAGCGCGTCAGCCGTGAACGCCATGTGCCCGCCCCCGCCCAGCAAATATTTGAGCCAGAGCGCGAGCGACACCAGGATGAAGAACAGCGTCACGCCATTGGCGCCGTCGGCGATGCGCGCAGTGACCGTGCAATACGCGGCCCAGATCAGCGCGCCGGCCAGCGCCAGGCCGTAGCTGAGCGGATTGGCGCGCACGTTGGCCAGCATGGCGGCCGCATCGAATCCCTGTTCCCCGCCCAGCACCCAGCAGATGCCGGCGATCGACAACAGAAAGCCCGGCACGATCAACCAATTGGTCCGCTGCCGGTTGAAGACAATGGCGGCCACGATGGTGAACGAGGGCCACAGATAATTGACCATGCCCGCTTCGATGGCCTGGCGCCCCGTGTGGGCATAGCCGATCGACAGCGACAGGCACAGCTCGTAGGTGACGAAGAGCACGCTGCCCCAGGCCAGGTAGCGGCGCGGGAACGCGGCGGGTCTGCCCCATCCCACCGTGAGCCACAGCAGCAGCGACGCCAGGCTGTAGACCATGGCCGCCCCGCCCGTGGCGCCCAGCTGCTCGCTGACGCTGCGCAGCAGCCCCACGATCGCGCTCCAGAGCACGATCGCCGCCAGACCGATCAGGGTAGCCCGGTTGGCGGGCGTCATGGTTGCTGGCGGCGTGCCGGGCCGGCGCGGGCAAGCAGCCGGTCCGGGGCAAAAATGTCAGCGGGCGCCAGCATTGTCGAGCATGCGCTGCATCAGCGACTGCAGCGCGACCGCCTCGTCGTCCGAAAAGCCGTCGAGAAACTGCCCGTACACCTGGGCGATCACCGGCATGATTTGCGGCGACAATTGCTGACCCTTCTCGGTCAGTTCGACGTGCACCTGGCGCCGGTCCGCGCCGTCGCGCACGCGGCGGACGATGCCCTTGGTTTCCAGGCGGTCGAGCAGGCGCGACATCGCCCCCGGCTCCACCCCCGCATAGGCGCAGAATTCGTTGACGGTGCGGGCACGGCCGCGCATGGCGGCAATCACCACCACGAACTGGGCCGAGGTCAGTTCCAGCGGCGCCAGTTCCGTCTCGAGGGCAGCGAAGATCGTGTTGCGCACCGTATTGACCAGGTAGCCGAGACCACCGGTGGTCAGGTATTCGATACCGCTATCGGCCCGCTGCTGCATGTTCGCCTCCCAAGAAGAAGCCGCATAATACTTGCCTAGGCAAATACATGCAAGCAGCGGGCATCGGCATTACAGCGCGATATCGGGCGTACGCTTCAATTGACCCGGTTGTGCGGCAGGCGCTGCGGCCGGCGCCCAGCCGTCCAGGCTAGGCGAGGCGATCGTCAATTGCAGCGTTTCGGCGGTGGCGGCCCAGGTGGCAGCCAGCAGTTCCGGATTGGCATTGAGTTTCTTGCCGTACGACGGCACGATCTGGCGTATCTTTTCCTGCCAGGCAGCCGACTTGACCCGCTCCGGGAACACTTTTTCCAGCAGCGACAGCATGATGGCCGGCGAGGTCGAGCCGCCAGGCGACGCGCCCAGCAATGCGGAGACGGAACGGTCGGCCGACACCACGACTTCGGTACCAAGCTTCAGCACGCCGCCCTTGTCAGGCATGTTCTTGATGATCTGCACGCGCTGGCCCGCTTGCCACAGGCGCCAGTCTTCATCCTTGGCTTCAGGCATGTAGTGACGCAGCGCAGCCATCTTGTCTTCGCGCGACAGTTCCAACTGCTGGGCCAGGTATTTGACGAGGGCAAACTCGTGCGCGCCCACCTGGAGTTGCGGAATGATGTTCGACGGCGTGGTGGCCTTGGCGATATCGAAATACGAACCGTTCTTGAGAAACTTGGTCGACCAGGTCGCGAACGGGCCGAACAGCAGCACGGTTTTACCGTCGAGCACGCGGGTATCGAGGTGCGGCACCGACATCGGCGGCGAACCGGTATCGGCCAGGCCGTAGACCTTGGCCAGGTGGCGCGCCGTAATTGCCGGATTGTCCGTGACCAGGAACTCGCCGCCCACCGGGAAACCGCCGTACTGCTTGGCTTCCGGGATGCCCGACAGTTGCAGCAGCGGCAGCGCGGCGCCGCCGGCGCCGATGAAGATGTGGCGGGCGTCGATGGTCTGGATCTTGGACTTGTCCTTGATGTCGAAGGCCGACACGCGCCAGGTGCCATCGTCGTTGCGGGTGATCGAGCGCACTTCGTGGCCGGTCGAAATCTTGCTGCCGGCGTTTTCGCTCAGGTGCTTGTAGAACTGGCGCGTGATCGAACCCAGGTTGACGTCGGTGCCGAGCGGCGAACGGGTGGCGGTGACCATTTCGTCGCCGGTGCGCCCTTCCATCATGATCGGAATCCATTCCTTGATCTTGGCCGTATCGGTGGTGATTTCCATGCCGGCAAACAGCGGCGATGCTTTCAGCGCCGCCACGCGTTTCTGGATGAACTCGCGGTTTTGCGGGCCGAACACCAGGTTCATGTGCGGGGTGGAATTGATGAATTCGCGCGGATTGCCCAGCACGCCCTTGCGGACCTGGTGCGACCAGAACTGGCGCGAAATCTGGAAACTCTCGTTGATCTCGATGGCCTTCTCGATGTGCACGACGCCCTTGTCGTCCATCGGGGTGTAGTTCAGTTCGCAGAGCGCCGAGTGACCGGTACCGGCATTATTCCAGCCATTCGAACTTTCTTCCGCCACTTTGTCCAGGCGTTCGAACACTTCGAACGTCCAGCCCGGTTCCAGCTCGGACAGGTAGACACCGAGCGTCGCGCTCATGATGCCGCCGCCGATCAGCAGCACGTCCACGGTACGGTCGGCCTTGTCGGCGCGGAACTGGCCGCCGAAGAAGACCGAGTAACCACCCCATACGGCGGCGGCGCCGACGGCGGTAGCGCCAATGAACTGGCGGCGGGAAAAACGCCGGCCGGTGACGGGCGTTTCAGTATTGTTGTTATTGGCTGAACTCATGGCGTTACCTCTCTGTGTGCTGTACGGACAGCTTCCATTATATTTGCCTAGGCAATTATTCTCAAGGAATTTTTTATTACCACAGAATATAGGTATCGACAACGTTCTAGATCAAACAATGTTGTTTTCGTCCATAGGCGATAATACTCCTTGCCAATCGCCTCGCCAGCGCGTATAGAGCTGCGCACCACAATCAATGTTGGCCTTCGCGCTTTTTGACGCTGCCGCAGCCGCCTGGGGGACCGCAAGTTCAATGCCCCACGACCGGCGCCGTCCCGGCCCGCCGGCCTGCGGGAAAACCGTGGGCGCGGGCACGCCAGACGACCAGCAGGCCGGCCAGCGAGAGTCCGAGCGTGGCCCAGGGAAATGCACCGGCGCCCCACGATTCGAGCAGCACACCGCCCAGCACACCGGCGCCGGCAATGGCGCTGTTCCAGGCCACCACATTCATCGACAG
>JBEVMD010000324.1:0-21793 GCA_040508835.1 Duganella sp.
CAGTCACCGCGCCAGCCGACGCTGGCGCGCCTGCCATTGCAACGCCCGTAGTTGGCGCACCTGTTGGCACACCTGCCGCTGCTGCGGCCCCGGCCGCTGACGCTGCACCGGCTGCCGCACCGACGCCGCAGAAAGGCGACAACGCCTGGATGATGGTGGCCACCCTGCTGGTGGTGATGATGACGATTCCTGGCCTGGCGCTGTTCTACGGCGGCCTGGTCCGTTCCAAGAACATGCTGTCGATCCTGATGCAAGTGTTCATGATCTTTGCGCTGATCGTGGTCCTGTGGTGCATCTATGGCTACTCGCTGGCGTTCACCGAAGGTAATGCCTTCTTCGGCAACCTGCACGACCGCACCTTCCTCAACAATATCTACGACCCCGTCAAAGGCACGTTTGCCTACGCCGCCACCTTTACCAAGGGCGTCGTGATTCCCGAGTTCCTGTTCGTGGCGTTCCAGGCGACGTTTGCCGCCATCACCTGCTCGCTGATCGTGGGCGCCTTTGCCGAGCGCGTCAAGTTCACTGCCGTGCTGGCCTTCGTGGTGCTGTGGTTCACGTTCGCTTACCTGCCGATCGCCCACATGGTCTGGTTCTGGACCGGTCCGGACGCGATCAAGGACGCCGCCACCCTGACCACCGAAACCCTGAAAGCTGGTTTCCTGTTCCAGAAGGGCGCGCTCGATACCGCTGGCGGTACCGTGGTGCACATCAACGCCGCTGTCGCCGGCCTGGTCGGTGCCTACATGATCGGCAAACGCGTCGGTTACGGCCGCGAATCGATGGCGCCGCACTCGGTGACCATGACCATGATCGGCGCTTCGCTGCTGTGGGTCGGCTGGTTCGGTTTCAACGCCGGCTCGCCGCTGGAAGCGGGCGACATCTCGGCCCTGGCCTTCATCAACACCCTGCTGGCCACCGCTGCGGCGACCGTGTCGTGGGTCTTTGCCGAATGGATCTTCAAAGGCAAGCCATCGATGCTCGGTGGCGCCTCGGGCGCCGTATCGGGCCTGGTGGCAATTACCCCGGCCTGCGGCTTCGTCGGTCCGATGGGCGCCCTGATCATGGGTCTGCTCGCTGGCGTGATCTGCCTGTGGGGCGTGAACGGTCTGAAACGCCTGCTGGGCGCCGATGACTCGCTGGACGTCTTTGGCGTGCACGGCGTAGGCGGTATCCTCGGTGCAATCCTGACCGGCGTGTTTGCTGCGCCATCGCTGGGCGGCCAGGGCATCTTCGACTACGTGGCCAACAAGCCTTCGGCCGATTACTCGATCGCCGGTCAGGTGATGGTGCAGGCAACTGCTGTCGGCACCACCATCCTGTGGTCGGGTATCGTGGCCTTTATTGCCTTCAAGCTGGTTGATGTCGTGATCGGTCTGCGCGTGCCGGAAGAAGAGGAACGCGAAGGCCTGGACATCACCACCCACGGCGAGTCCGCTTATCATATGTAATACCGTCACGTAGTAACTGTTGTGAAGAAAGCCTCCGCACGCGTGCGGGGGCTTTTTTTTATTTCCGCCTTTAAAATAGGGTTATCGCCCCGATGTAGGTTGTCCACAAGGTAATATTCGGTGTTTCAGCGTGCCTGGAGGGTCGTCCTCCCGCATCATTTAAGGAAGTAAACATGGTTCCCCATCTCGCCACGGCCCTGACCGGCCCACTGCTCGATCTCGAAGAAAAAATCCTGGCCGCGACGCCGGCCATTGAGCGCTGGTTCCGTCTGGAATGGCAAGAGCACACGCCGCCGTTTTATTGTTCGGTCGACATGCGCAACGCCGGCTACAAGCTGGCGCCCGTGGATACCAACCTGTTCCCCGGCGGCTTCAACCATCTCGCCACCGAAATGCTGCCGCTGTCGGTGCAGGCCGCCATGGCCGCAATCGACAAATATTGCCCGGACGCGCGCAACCTGCTCCTGATCCCCGAGCTGCAGCAGCGCCATCCCACCTACTGGCAAAACATCGCCCGGCTGATGCAGATCTTCCGCCAGACCGGGCTGCACGTGCGGCTCGGTTCGCTGTCGCCCGAGGTGACGCAGCCGACGCCGCTGGCGCTGCCCGACGGTAATCTGCTGGTGGTCGAACCGCTGGTGCGCTCGGCCAACGGCCGCCGCGTGGGATTGAAGGATTTCGATCCGTGCACGATTTTGCTCAATAACGACCTGTCGGCCGGCATCCCCGAGATCTTGCAAAACATACACGAGCAAAGCCTGCTGCCGCCGCTGCATGCGGGCTGGGCGCTGCGCCGCAAGAGCAATCACCTGAACGCGTATGACGAAGTGGCCAAGAAATTCGGCAAGCTGATCGGCGTCGATCCGTGGATGTTCAACCCGCTGCACGCCAAGTGCGACGCGGTGAACTTCCGCACCGGCGAGGGCTATGAATGCCTGGCGTCCAACGTCGATGCGCTGTTCGCGAAAATCAAGAAGAAGTACAAGGAATACGGCATGAAGGACCAAAAGCCGTTCGTGATCATCAAGCCCGACGCCGGGACCTATGGCACCAGCATCCTGACCATCAAGGACTCCAATGAAATCAAGGACTTGACCCAGGCCCAGCGCGACAAGATGATCGTCATCAAGGATGGCAGGGAGGTCACTGACTTCATCATCCAGGAAGGCGTGCCCACCTTCGAGAGCATCAAGGACGACGTCGCGGAACCGGTCGTGTACATGATCGACCGTTATGTGGTGGGCGGCTTCTACCGCGTGCATGCCGAGAAGGGCATCGACCAGAACCTGAACGCGCCCGGCTCGCAGTACGTGCCGCTGGCCTTTGCCCAGCAGCACGCGGTGCCCGATTTGAAAGCCAAGCCGGGCACGGCGGCGCCGAACCGGTTTTATGTGTACGGCGTGGTGGCGCGGCTGGCGCTGCTGGCGGCGTCGCTGGAGATGGAGCGGACGGACCCGAATCCCGAGGTGTACTAGGGTAAGTTACGGGCAGATCGACGGGGGCTATGGAACGCCAGCAGACCTTCAGCGCCGCTGCCCAAACCATCCGCCAGCCAAAACTCGGCTAAAATCAGGTCTTCACCCTACCGGATGCGTTCATGAAAATTGCTTTCCTCGCCGATGCCTTGTCCACCTTCAAGACCTACAAGGACTCCACCTACGCCATGATGGTCGAAGCGAACCAGCGCGGCCATACCGTGTATGCGTTCGAGCAAAAGGACATGGCCGTGCTGGGCGGGATTGCCACGGCCAAGGCGTCGCAGATCAGCTTTACCGGCGACGCCACCGACTGGTACCGCGCTGCCCCGGCCGTGGAAACCAACCTGGGCGACTTCGACGCCATCGTCCAGCGCAAGGATCCGCCGTTCGACATGGAATACATCTACGGCACCTACATGCTGGAGCTGGCCGAAGGGCAGGGCGCCAAGGTGTTCAACAAGCCATCGGCCATCCGCGACCACAGCGAAAAGCTGGCCATTGCCCAGTTCAGCCAGTACACGTCGCCCACGCTGGTGACGGCCGACGAGGCGCGCCTGCGCGCATTCCAGGCCGAGCACGGCGACATCATATTAAAACCGCTGGACGGCATGGGCGGCACCGGCATCTTCCGCGTCAAGCCCGACGCCATGAACCTGGGCGCGATCATCGAAACGCTGACCCAAAATGGTGCAACGACCATCATGGCGCAGCGCTTCATTCCCGACATCGCCAAGGGCGACAAGCGCATCCTGGTGATTGCCGGCAAACCGGTGCCGTTCTCGCTGGCGCGCATCCCGCAAAACGGCGAAGTGCGCGGCAACCTGGCCGCGGGCGGCCTGGGCGTGGCGCAACCGCTGACGGAGCGCGACTTCGAGATCGCCAACGCCATCGGCCCCACGCTCGCGGCGCGCGGCCTGCTGCTCGTCGGCCTGGACGTGATCGGCGACTGCCTGACCGAAGTGAACGTGACGAGCCCGACCTGTTTCCAGGAAATTACCCAGCAGGCAGGCTTCCCGGTGGCCGCCACCTTCATCGACGCCGTGGAAGCGGCCGTGTCGGCAGGTTAAAAAGATGCAAATTCAAAATATTTTTGCCGGACGGCCGCAAATTAGTCCGCGCTCACTGGCGGATTGAGAATATGGTTGGCATACTGCTTATGACGCACGCACCGCTGGGACAGGCTTTTATTGCCGCCTGTGCCCACGTGTTTCGTGGTCCCACCGAGCGGCTGGAAGCGATCGACGTGATTGCCGACCAGGATCTCGTGGAAGTGCAGCAACTGGCGGCGCAGGCGATCAAGCGCCTCGACGATGGCGACGGCGTGCTGATCATGACCGACGTCAAGGGCGGCACGCCGTCCAACTGCTGCGACCGGCTGGCGGATGCAGGCCGGGTGGAAGTGATCGCCGGTATCAGCTTGCCGATGCTGTTGCGGGCCATTACCTATCGGCGCGACACGCTGGATGTCGTGGTCGAAATGGCCTTAGCCGGTGCGCAAAGCGGGGCGGTGCGCGTCGATAACCGGATTCGCGTTGGATAACCGTTCAGCGCGGGAATTTTTAGAGTGCGGCTTTTTGAGACAATATAAAAAATGATTCAGCAAGAACTTGAGATTATCAACAAGCTCGGTCTCCACGCACGGGCATCCGCCAAATTCACCCAGCTGGCCGCCAAATATAAAAGCGACGTCTGGCTCAGCCGCAATTCCCGCCGCATCAACGCCAAGTCCATCATGGGCGTGATGATGCTGGCCGCCGGCAAGGGCGCCAAGGTCCTGCTGGAAGCCGACGGTCCCGACGAGACCGAATGCGTGGCGGCCCTCTCCGCACTGGTCAACGACAAGTTCGGCGAAGGCGAGTAATGCCTTCGGATCGCGGCCGCCCACGTCCTTATTCAGGCGCCCCGATGGCGTCGTTTACCCTGCATGGCATCCCGGTGTCGCGCGGCATTGCGATTGGCCGCGCCCACAAGCTGGCGCCGGCCGCGCTCGACGTCAAGCACTACCTGGTGGCGGAAGAACACCTGGAAGCCGAAGTGCTGCGCCTGCAGCAGGCGCTGGCCCAGGTGCACAAGGAATTGCAGACGCTGTGGAACGAGCTGCCCAAGGATGCGCCCACCGAGCTGGGCGCGTTCATCGACGTCCATGCGCTGATCCTGTCCGACCCGATGATTTCCGAAGCGCCGCTCGACATCATCCGCGCGCGCCACTACAACGCCGAATGGGCGCTGCTCACGCAGATCGATGAGCTGTCCGCGCAGTTTGACGAAATCGAAGACCCGTACCTGCGCGAGCGCAAGGCCGACATCCAGCAGGTGGCCGAGCGCGTGCTGAAAGTGCTGCTCGGGACCGAGCAGATCCTGCCCGCCGTGCGCGCCGACGACGACGAGTTCCAGGCCCAGATGATCATCGTCGCGCACGACATCTCGCCGGCCGACATGCTGCAGTTCCGCGACCGCTCGTTCATCGGCTTTGTTACCGACGTGGGCGGCCAGAACTCGCACACGGCCATCGTCGCGCGCAGTCTCGATATTCCGGCAGCCGTGGGCATGTCCGGCGCATCGACCCTGATCGAGCAGGACGACTGGCTGATCATCGACGGCGACGCCGGCGTGGTGATCGCCAACCCCAGCGTGCTGGTGCTCGAGCAGTACCGCGACCGCCAGAACGCCGCCATCCGCGCCCGCAAAAAACTCAGCAAGCTGCGCAAGACCCCGGCCGTCACCAGGGACGGCACCCAGATCACGCTGCTGGCCAATATCGAGCTGCCCGACGACTGCCCGGCCGCACTGGAGGCGGGCGCCAACGGCGTGGGCCTGTTCCGTTCCGAATTCCTGTTCATGGGCCGCAACAGCAAGATCCCGTCCGAGGACGAACAGTTCGAGCAGTACAAGAAGGCGGTGCTGGCCATGAAGGGCCGCCCGGTCACCATCCGCACGCTCGACATCGGCGCCGACAAGCCGCTCGACCAGTCCGAGCACACGGCGTTGAATCCGGCGCTGGGCTTGCGCGCGATCCGGTACTGCCTGGCCGAGCCGCAGATTTTCCTGTCGCAGCTGCGGGCCATCCTGCGTGCATCCGCGTTCGGCAAGGTGCGCATCCTGATCCCGATGCTGGCGCACGCGTTCGAGATCGACCAGTCGCTGGCCATGATCGCGCAGGCGAAAGCGGAGCTGCGCGAAGAAAACATCAAGTTCGACGACACGGTGGACGTGGGCGCCATGATCGAAATCCCGGCCGCCGCGCTGGCGCTGCCGATGTTCGTCAAGCGCATGAACTTCCTGTCGATCGGCACCAATGACCTGATCCAGTACACGCTGGCCATCGACCGGGTTGATTATGAGGTGGCGCACCTTTACAATCCGCTGCATCCGGCTGTGCTGCAATTGATCGCCATGACGATTGCGGCCGGGCATAAAGCCGGGATCGACGTCGCCGTGTGCGGCGAAATGGCGGGCGACGTCAAGCTCACCCGCCTGTTGCTGGGCCTGGGACTGCGCGAGTTCTCGATGCATCCGGCACAACTGCTCTCGGTCAAGCAGGAAATCCTGAACAGCGACCTTGCGCGCATTGCGCCGCAAACCCGCAAGATCATGCGCTCGATGGAACCAGCGGTAATTGCAGACGCGGTCGAACAATTGCAGCTGATGTGAATAGATGGAGCCCATCCTCGCGGCTCCATCCCTGATAGATGGCCCGTGGGGCCGCCCCAATAAAATTCGAAAACACCATGTCATCCCTGGGATACGTCACCCCGCAAACCATGCATTTCGCCGAACCGTTGCCGCTGCAAAGCGGCGCTGCGCTGCGCGATTACATGCTGATGTACGAAACCTACGGCACCCTGAACGCCGACAAATCGAACGCGGTGCTGGTCTGCCACGCCCTCAATGCCTCGCACCACGTGGCCGGCGAATACGAAGGCAAACCGAAAAGCACCGGCTGGTGGGACAATATGGTCGGCCCGGGCAAATCGCTCGACACCGACAAATTCTTCGTCATCGGCATCAACAACCTCGGTTCCTGCTTCGGTTCCACGGGCCCGATGCACACCAATCCCGCCACCGGCAAGCCGTACGGCGCCGCCTTCCCGGTCGTCACCGTGGAAGACTGGGTGCACGCGCAGGCGCGCCTGGCCGACCAGCTGGGCATCAACCAGTTTGCCGCCGTGATGGGCGGCTCGCTGGGCGGCATGCAGGCGCTGGCCTGGAGCATCATGTATCCGGACCGCTTGCGCCACTGCGTGGTGATCGCGTCCACCGCCAAGCTGTCCGCGCAAAACATCGCGTTCAACGACGTGGCCCGGCAGGCCATCCTGTCCGATCCCGACTACCGCGGCGGCGACTTTTACGAATACGGCGTGGTGCCCAAGAACGGCCTGCGCGTCGCGCGCATGGTCGGCCACATCACATACCTGTCCGACGACGACATGGCGGAAAAATTCGGCCGCAAGCTGCGCGCCGTGGCCGATGATATCGCCGCCACCGGCACCTATAAATTCGACTTCGGCGTGGACTTCGAGATCGAATCGTACCTGCGCTACCAGGGGGACAAGTTCAGCGAGTATTTCGACGCCAACACGTATCTGCTGATCACCAAGGCGCTCGACTATTTCGACCCGGCGCGTCACCATGGCGGCGACCTGTCCAAAACCCTGGCCGGCACGCAAGCGAAATTCTTCCTGGCGTCGTTTACCACCGACTGGCGGTTCTCGCCCGAGTGCAGCCAGGACATCGTCAAGGCGCTGATCGACAACCGCCGGCAAGTGACCTACGCCGAAATCGATGCCCCCCACGGCCACGACGCCTTCCTGCTGGAAGACCCGCGCTACCTGAACCTGGTGCGCGCGTACTACGACCGCGTATGGACCGAACTGGAGCAAGCAGCATGAACTTTAACGATTTGAGCGCGGCCCGGCCCGACCTGGCCTTTATCGCCCACTGGATCCCGAACAACGCCCACGTGCTGGACGTCGGCTGCGGCGACGGCGTGATGATGGATTACCTGCAAAGCGACAAGCAGTGCAGCGGCTACGGCATCGAGATCGCCGACGACAAGGTGCTGGCCAGCACCCGCCGCGGCGTGCAGGTGGTGCAGCAGGATATGGAAAACGGCCTGGCGCTGTTCGGCAACAACAGTTTTGATACCGTGCTGTGCTTGTCGTCGCTGCAGATGATGAAGCACGTGGAAGCGCTGCTGCGCGACATCGTCCGCGTGGGCAAGGAAGTGATCGTCTCGTTCCCCAATTTCGCCCACTGGCCGCACCGGGTGGCGCTGCTGCGCGGGCGCATGCCGGTATCGAAATCGCTGCCGTACGAATGGTACGACACGCCCAACCTGCGCTGCGCCACCATCAACGATTTCCGCGACCTGGCCGCGGAATGCGGCGTGGAGGTGATCGACTGCGTGGCGCTGTCCGAAGGCCGCCGCGTGGACTTCCTGCCCAATCTGCGCGGCGACCTCGCCGTGTTCCGCCTGCGTAAAAAATCCACGAAAGCCCATTGATGACGTCCCGGGAACAGAAGAACTGGCTCAGTTACCTGAACGGCCGCACCGTTTCCATCCTGTTCCTGGGCTTTAGCTCCGGCCTGCCGCTGTACACGCTGATTTACCTGATGCAGGCGTGGCTGGCCACGGCCGGACTGGACGTGAAGGCGCTGGGGCTGTTCGGGCTGATGACGTTCCCGTACACGTTCAAGTTTTTGTGGGCGCCGCTGATGGACCGCTACAGCATCGGCAACCTGGGACGGCGCCGCGGCTGGATGGCGGTGACGCAATTGAGCCTGTTTTTCGTCATCGGCGGCATCGGCATGTTCGATCCCAAACTGGAACTGTCGATGATCGTGCTGGCCGTGGGCGTGATCGCCTTCCTGTCGGCCAGCCAGGACGTGGTGATCGACGCCTACCGGCGCGAAATCCTGGCCGAGGAAGAGCAGGGCCTGGGCGCCGCCATCATCGTCAACGCCTACAAGGCGTCGAGCCTGATCCCCAGCGCGCTGGGGCTGGTGCTGGCCGATACCATGGCCTGGCAATCGGTGTTCTGGATCGTGGCCGCGTTCATGCTGCCCGGCTTTATCTGCACGCTGCTGGCGAAAGAGCCGGCCGTGTACGGCGCGCCACCGAAGAATCTGCAGGAAGCGATCGTATTGCCGTTCCGGGAATTCATCCTGCGCGACGGCCTGAAACAGGCGATCATCATCATCCTGTTCGTGCTGCTGTATAAGATTGGCGATACCATGGCCACGGCGCTGTCCACCAAGTTTTTCCTCGATATCGGCTTTACCACCAAGCAGATCGGTCTGGCCGCCAACGCCACCGGCTGGTGGGCCAGCCTGGCCGGCGGCGCGGTGGGCGGCATCTGGATGATCAAGCTCGGCATCAACCGCGCACTGTGGGTATTCGGCGTGCTGCAGGCGATCGCCATACTCGGCTTTGCCTGGCTGGCCGAGGTGGGGCCCGATCCGTTCGTGCTGAGCGCCGTGTTCGGCTTCGAGGCGTTTGCCAGCCTGGGGCTCGGTTCGGCGGCGCTGGTGGCGTTCATGTCGCGCGCCACCGACCCGCGCTACACGGCCACGCAGTACGCGCTGTTTTCCAGCCTGGCTGCGGTGCCGCGCACATTCATCAACGCTTCGGTAGGGTATATTGTCGCCGAAACGGGTTGGTTCTGGTTCTTTATGGTGTGCTTCATGCTGGCTTTCCCGGCCATGCTGATGCTGCCTAAAATCGCTCCATGGAATAGACGAGATGAAAAAACTACAAACTAAGAGCGCCGCGCTGGCGCTGGTGTGTCTGCTGGGCGCGCTGCCGGCGCTGCCCGGTTATGCACAGAACGACGGCATTCCCGTCGAAAAAATGTCGCGCCTGCGCAGCATCGGCGGCGACGCGGCCCAGGTCAACCAGCAGTCCAAGCTGCAGTACGACCAGATGCTCAAGCAGGCCCACGAAAAAGACGCCGTGGCCACTGACAGCAATCCGCAGCTGATCCGCCTGCGCGCCATTGCCAAGCGGCTGATTCCGTACACCGCGCGCTGGAACCCCGATGCGGCCAAGTGGGACTGGCAGGTGAACCTGCTCAATTCGCCGACCGTCAATGCATTCTGCATGCCGGGCGGGCGCATTGCGTTCTACAACGGCATCCTCACCAAGCTCAATCTGACGGACGACGAAGTGGCGGCCGTCATGGGACACGAGATCGCCCACGCGCTGCGCGAGCACGCGCGCGCGCAGGCGGGCAAGAATGCCGTCACCAGCACCGTCGCCCGCGTAGGCGGCTCGCTGCTGGCCGGCTACTTCGGCCTCGATCCGCGCCTGGGCGACGCCGGCGGCAGCGCCGTGGCGCAGGTGTCGGCGTTGAAATTCTCGCGCAACGACGAATCCGAGGCCGACCTGGTGGGGCTGGACCTGGCCGCGCGCGCTGGCTACGATCCCCGCGCCGGCGTGGCGCTGTGGCAGAAAATGGCGGCGGTGAACAAGAGCCAGCCGATCAGCTTCCTGTCCACCCACCCCACGGGCAAGGACCGCATCCAGAACATGAACGAACATATGAACCTGGTGCTGCCCGTGTTTGCGCGCGCCAAGGGCCTGGACCCGAACAAACTGCCGCCCTACCGTTCGCTGGCGCTGCCCGCCTCGTAATGTCGCCGCAGTATCCATTGCCGATGCGCGACGGCGTCGCGCCCAGCTACCTGTGGCTGCCCGAAGGACAGTGGCCCGACATGATCACGTTCCTGGCCGCCCGCTTTACCGACGTGGCCGAGGCCACGTGGCGCGAGCGCATGGCGCGCGGCCACGTGGTCGATGGCGACGGCCGGCCGCTGGCGCCATCGAGCCCGTACCGGCGCGGCATGCGCATCTTTTACTACCGCGAGCTGGAAGAGGTGGAAACGCCGATCCCGTTCCAGGAACAGATCCTGTTCATGGACGACCACCTGGTGGTGGTGGACAAGCCGCATTTTTTACCGATGACGCCCACCGGCCGCTTCCTGCACGAGACGCTGCTGGTGCGCCTGAAGAAAACGCTGGGCGAAGCCGCGCTGACGCCGATCCACCGGCTCGACCGCGAGACGGCCGGCGTGGTGATCTTCTCGCGGCGCCAGGACAGCCGGGGCGCGTACCAGTCGCTGTTCCAGCAGCGCGCGATCGAAAAGGAATACGAGGCGCTGGCGCCGCGTTTGCAGGGCGTGGAATTCCCCTTCACGTACCGCAGCCGCATGGTCGACGGCGACAAGTTCTTCCTCATGAAGCAGGAAGAGGGCGCACCGAATTCCGAAACCATCATCGACGTCATCGAGCACCGCGCCGAAGCCACCTTGTACCGGCTGTTCCCGCACACGGGCCGCAAGCACCAGCTGCGGCTGCACCTGGCGTCGCTCGGTATCCCGATCGTTAACGACGCGTTTTACCCGGTGGCGCTGCCCAGCGGGCCGGACGACCATGCCAACCCGCTCAAGCTGCTGGCGCGCCGCATCTGTTTTCTCGATCCTTTGACGGGGGACTGGCGCGAGTTTGCCAGTCGCCGCACGCTGTAACCCGCACGGCCAGCAGCAGCGGGGGTTACGCGTAATCGATGATCAGCGGCGCGTGGTCCGAGAATTTGACTTCCTTGTACACGGCCACCGTGGTGGCGCGGGCGGCGATGCCGGGGGTGGCGACCTGGTAGTCGATGCGCCAGCCCACGTTCTTGGCGTAGGCCTGGCCGCGGTTGCTCCACCACGTGTACTGTTCTTCGCGCGGGTCGAGGCCGCGGTGCACGTCCACAAACCCCACTTCGTCGAAGATGCGGGTCATCCACGCGCGTTCTTCCGGCAGGAAGCCCGAGTTCTTCTTGTTCCCTTTCCAGTTCTTGAGGTCGATCTCTTTATGGGCGATGTTCCAGTCGCCGCAGATCACCACTTCGCGGCCTTCCGCGTGCAGCAGTTGCAGGTGCGGCAGGAACAGATCCATGAAGCGGAACTTGGCTTCCTGGCGTTCGGGTCCGGACGAGCCGGACGGGCAGTACACGGAAATCACGGTGAGATTGCCGAAGTCGCAGCGCACGTAGCGGCCCTCGCGGTCGAACTCGGGCGCGCCGAAGCCGATCACCACGCGGTCCGGTTCGATCTTGCTGTAGATGCCGGTGCCGGAATAGCCTTTTTTCTCGGCGTAGTGGAAGTGGCCGTGGTAGCCGCCCGGGTTGAGGAATTCCGGCGTCATGTCGGGCGACTGCGCCTTGAGCTCCTGCACGCACACGAAGTCGGCGTCCTGCTGGGCCAGCCAGGTGAAGAAACCCTTGGAGGAGGCGGAGCGGATGCCGTTCAGATTGGCGGAGATGATTTTTGGCATGAAGACAAGTGCTTAAAAAAGCGACGAAATTTTGGAATGCGTTAGTGTAGCGGTAAAATACCGGCACTTTCCAGCAATGTTCAGAAATGAGGCAGCATGAGTAATTTACGTCAGGATTTCATCGAGTTTTCGGTCAAGAGCGGTGTCCTGCGCTTTGGCGAATTCACCACCAAGGCCGGCCGCCAGTCGCCGTACTTCTTCAACGCCGGCCTGTTCCATGACGGCGCCACGCTGGCGCAACTGGCGCAGTTTTACGCGCAAACGCTGCTCGATTCGGGCGTGGCATTCGACATGCTGTTCGGCCCCGCCTACAAGGGCATCACGCTGGCGTCGGCCACGGCCATGGCGTTGGCGGGCAAGGGCCGCAATACGTCGTTTGCCTACAACCGCAAGGAAGCCAAGGACCACGGCGAAGGCGGCACCCTGGTGGGCGCCAAGCTGACCGGCAAGGTTGTCATCATCGACGACGTGATCTCGGCCGGCACCTCGGTGCGCGAGTCGGTGGACCTGATCCGCGCTGCCGGCGCCGAGCCATGCGCCGTGCTGATCGCGCTCGACCGCATGGAGCGCGCCGGCAAGGACGGCCAGATGTCGCCCCACTCGGCGGTGCAGGAAGTGGCGCTGCAATACAATATCCCCGTCATTTCGATCGGCAACCTCGACGACCTGTTCGGTTACCTGAACGGCGCCGGCGCCGATCCGCAGCTGCAGCAGCACAAGGAGGCCGTGGCCGCCTACCGCGCACGGTACGGCATCGTGTAGGGAGAAGCGGTGGACACCGATATTTCTTTGGTGTAATCTTTTCAGTGCGGCGCACAGACCGTGGACAATCGAGGCGAAGATGAACATTGCAACGTTGAAGGTACACGGCGACGACGAGGGCCTGGCCGACCTGCGCGACGGCTTGCCGGTCGAGCCCGATGGCGACTGGCGCCGGGGCGACGCCAAGCCTGACGGCCGCGAGCGCATCGATTCCGGCTTTTATGTAAGGATCGGCGCCGACGCCGATCCCGATGCGCTGCTCAAGCAGATACGGTCTTTCCTGGCCGAGTCGTCGGCGCGCGGCATCCATTTCGAGCGGCCCGACATCGACGCCGAGTTGCGCATCACGTTCAACTCCGAACGGGGCGCCGACACCCCCACGCTCGACTTCTCGCTGGCCGACCTGCGCCTGCTGTGCGAAATGGGCATCAATCTCAGCATCGTTGCCTGAGGCGCCAGCCTGCAGACCGAAGAATCCAGACCAGCGGGATCGCGTAGAGCGGGGGAGCGATTGTTCCGGACATCGCTGGTGTCGTGATTGCCATCACCGTGCTTATGACAACAATGCCGGTCCAGGCTTTCTGCACCGATGGTGCGCGCGAAATCACCAGGCTGATGACAAACGCCCCCAGTAGCGGGGTGTGGCGGATAATTTCATGTCGCCTGCAGCGGCGTTGGTAAACCTGCTGGCAGGGAACGGTGGCTGGCACCGGTCCCTTGGGAGGATCAGCCCGCCAGCTTCGCCTTCAGCAGCTCGGTCAGCTGGGCCGGGTTGGCCTTGCCGCGCGATGCTTTCATGGCCTGGCCGATCAGCGCGTTGATTGCCGCTTCCTTGCCGGCGCGATACTGTTCGACCGACTTGGCGTTGTTGGCCAGCACGTCGTCGACGATCGCTTCCAGCGCGCCGGTGTCGGAAATCTGTTTCAGGCCTTTCGACTCGATCAGCGCATCGACCAGGTTATCGTCGTCGGACTTGGCGGCCCACATGTCGCCAAACAGTTCCTTGGCGGTCTTGTTGTTGATGGTGCCGTCGGCGATGCGCTTGAGCATCAGCGCCAGTTGCGCCGGTTTGACGGGCGCGTCGCCGATGTCCACGCCTTCGCGGTTGACGGTGGACGACACGTCGCCCATCAGCCAGTTGGCGGCGGCCTTGGCGTTGTCCTTGCCGGCAGCGTCGACCACGGCCACGAAATACGTGGCCATCGCTTTCGAAGCGGTCAGCACCAGCGCGTCATACTCGGGCAGCGCGTAGTCGCCGATGAAGCGGGCGCGCATGGCGGCCGGCAGCTCCGGCATGGCGGCCTTCACCTGGTCGATCCAGGCGTTGGAGATCACCAGCGGCGGCAGGTCCGGGTCGGGGAAGTAGCGGTAGTCCTGGGCGTCTTCCTTGCTGCGCATTTCGCGCGTTTCCTTGCGGTCCGGGTCGTACAGGCGGGTGGCTTGGACGACCTTGCCGCCGTCTTCGATCAGCTCGATCTGGCGGCGCACTTCCACGTGCACGGCTTCTTCGATGAAACGGAACGAGTTCAGGTTCTTGATTTCGCAGCGGGTACCGAACTCCGTCTGGCCTTTGGGACGCACGGACACGTTGATGTCGCAGCGGAACGAGCCTTCCTGCATATTGCCATCGCACACGCCCAGCCACATCACCAGCGAGTGCAGGGCCTTGCAGTACGCGACCGCTTCGGCGGCGCTGCGGATTTCCGGTTCCGACACGATTTCCAGCAGCGGCGTGCCGGCGCGGTTGAGGTCGATGCCGGACATGCCCGCATAGTCCTCATGCAGCGACTTGCCGGCGTCTTCTTCCAGGTGGGCGCGCGTGAGGTTCACGGTCTTGGTGACGAACTGGCCGTCTTTTTCGTAGCCGAACGTGACCGCGCCGCCGATGACCACGGGGTCTTCGAACTGGCTGATCTGGTAGCCCTTGGGCAGGTCCGGATAAAAATAGTTTTTGCGGGCGAAGATCGAGGCGGGAGCGATTTTCGCGCCCACGGCCAGGCCGAAGCGGATCGCGCGATCGACGGCCTGCTTGTTCATGACCGGCAGCACGCCCGGCAGCGCCAGGTCGACCGGGCTGGCCTGGGTGTTGGGTTCGGCGCCGAACGTGGTCGGCGAGCCGCTGAAGATTTTTGATGCGGTGGTGAGCTGCACGTGGTTCTCAACACCGATGACGACTTCCCATTCCATATTTTTCTCGCTTATGTTCTCAGGTGCTGCTTAAATGCCGCTCGGTGCGCGGGTGTGCCAGTCGGTCGCCTGCTGGTAGGCGTGGGCGACGTTCAGCAGCTTCGCTTCGCCGAAATGCTTGCCGATGATTTGCAGGCCCACTGGGCGGCTGGCGTTCTTCTCGCCCTGGCCGAAGCCGACCGGGATCGACATGCCGGGCAAACCGGCCAGGCTGGTCGAGAGCGTGAAGATGTCGGCCAGGTAGGCAGCGACCGGGTCGTCGGACTTGTCGCCGAGGTCCCAGGCCACGGTGGGCGCCACCGGTCCCATGATGACGTCGCACACGGCGTTCGGGCCATTGAGCACGGCCTCGAAATCCTGGGCGATCAGGCGCCGGATCTTTTGCGCCTTCAGATAATACGCGTCGTAATAGCCGTGGCACAGCACATAGGTGCCCACCATGATCCGGCGCTTCACCTCCGCGCCAAAGCCTTCGGCGCGGGTTTTGCGGTACATGTCGGCCAGGTCCTTGTAGCCGTCGGCACGGTGGCCGAAGCGCACGCCGTCAAAGCGCGACAGGTTGGACGACGCTTCGGCCGGGGCGATCATGTAGTACGCAGGAATCGACAGCGCCGTGTTGGGCAGCGAGATGTCGACCAGCGTGGCGCCCAGTTCCACGTACTTGGCCAGCGCGGCGCGCACGGCGTCTTCCACGTCTTTGGCCAGACCTTCGCCGAAGTATTCTTTCGGTACGCCGATGCGCAGGCCCGTCAAAGGCTGGCCCAGTTCGCGCGTAAAGTCTTCGTCGATGCCGCCCAGTTCGGGCGTCAGGCTGGTGGAATCGCGTTCGTCGAAACCGGCCATGGCGTTGAGCAGCAGGGCGCAGTCTTCGGCGGTTTGCGCCATCGGGCCGCCCTGGTCCAGCGACGACGCAAACGCGATCATGCCGAAGCGCGACACGCGGCCGTAGGTAGGCTTGATGCCGGTGATGCCGCAAAACGCCGCTGGCTGGCGGATCGAGCCGCCCGTGTCGGTGCCGGTCACGCCCGGCGCCAGGCGCGCGGCCACGGCAGCGGCGGAACCACCGGACGAGCCGCCAGGCACGGCCGTCTTGTCCCACGGATTCTTGACGGCGCCGAACGCCGAGTTTTCATTGGCCGAGCCCATGGCAAATTCGTCGCAGTTCAGTTTGCCCAGCGTGACCATGCCGGCAGCGCGGAACTTTTCCACGACGGTGGCGTCGAACGGGCTGACGTAATTGGCCAGCATTTTCGAGCCGGCGGTCGAGCGCCAGTCGCGGGTGACGAAAATGTCCTTGTGGGCGATCGGCACGCCGGTCAGCGGGGTGGCGGTGCCGGCGGCAATGCGGGCGTCGGCGTCGGCGGCTTGCGCCAGGGTGAGGGCGCGGTCCACGTGCAGAAAGGCGTTCAGGTCGCTTTGCTCGATACGGTCGAGGAAATGCGTGGCCAGCTCGGTGGCGGTGATGGCTTTGCTTTGCAGCAGCGCGGACAGCTCTTTGATGGTTTTGGTGTGCATGGCGTTCAATTCAGAATTCGTGGTGCCCGTGATGCGTTATCGTTGGACGCGTCACGTTGGCGGGATTCCCGTCTGAGCGGCGGTCCGCCGAAGCGGAATGACGGGTTCGAGGGCGCGTACTGTCGGTAGCGTTACTCAATCACCTTCGGCACCAGATACAACCCGTCCTGGGTCTTGGGCGCCACGGTCTGGTAGTCGTCGCGGCGGTTCGGTTCGGTGGCTACGTCCTCGCGCAGGCGCAGGGCGATATTGTTCATGTGGGCTGCCAGCGGGTGGCTGAGGGGCGCGACGCCGTCGGTATCGACCGCTTGCATCTGCCCGGCCAGCGCGAAAATGCCGTTCAGTTGCTGCAGCGCGGTGGCGCTTTGCGCCTCGCTCATCTCCAGTTGTGCCAGCTTGGCAATGCGTGTTACGTCGGATAGGGTCAGGGACATGGCGAATGGCGCGGATGGGCCGCGCTGGGTTTAGATTGATACAATGATAAAAAAATGAAGTTCTGCTTATATTCTGCTTAATCGCCCGTAAAAGCCAACGAATACCGCTTAACTCGCGGACTCGGCTGATACACTTTCGGGCCGATTTTCGGTAAATCGCATTCAAATTATAAGGTAGAATGGCGGGTTGATGCGTTGCCGGCGCTGAATCATTGCTGCCGCAGCATTCAGGGATCCCGAAAAGCCGTCGTACCAGGCTGTTCCGGATCCCCTTACGGATTCCCTTATAACGGTTACGCGCACGTCAGTGGCGCCACAGGACACACATGTTTGGTTTTTTACGCAGGTATATTTCCACCGATCTGGCCATCGACTTGGGCACGGCCAACACCCTGATCTACGTACGCGGCCAGGGCATCGTCCTTGATGAGCCGTCCGTCGTTGCGATCCGCCAGGAAGGCGGCCCGAACGGCAAGAAAACGATCCAGGCAGTCGGCAAGGAAGCAAAGCAGATGCTGGGCAAGGTGCCCGGCAATATCGAGGCGATCCGCCCGATGAAAGACGGCGTGATCGCCGACTTCACCGTGACCGAGCAGATGCTCAAGCAGTTCATCCGCATGGTGCACGATTCCAAGTTCTTCCGTCCGTCGCCGCGCATCATCATCTGCGTGCCATGCGGTTCCACCCAGGTGGAACGCCGTGCGATCCGCGAGTCCGCCCTGGGCGCCGGCGCCTCGCAAGTGTACCTGATCGAAGAACCGATGGCCGCTGCGATTGGCGCCGGCCTGCCGGTGTCGGACGCAACCGGTTCGATGGTGGTCGACATCGGCGGCGGCACCACCGAGGTGGGCATCATCTCGCTGGGCGGCATGGTGTATAAAGGTTCGGTGCGCGTGGGCGGCGACAAGTTCGACGAAGCGATCGTCAACTACATCCGCCGCAACTACGGCATGCTGATCGGCGAGCAGACGGCCGAAGCCATCAAGAAGGCCATCGGTTCGGCCTTCCCCGGTTCGGAAGTGAAGGAAATGGAAGTCAAGGGCCGCAACCTGTCCGAAGGCATTCCGCGCTCGTTCACCATCTCGTCGAACGAAATCCTGGAAGCGCTGACCGACCCGCTCAACAACATCGTCTCGGCCGTGAAAAACGCGCTCGAACAAACCCCGCCCGAACTGGGCGCCGACATCGCCGAAAAAGGCATGATGCTGACCGGCGGCGGCGCGCTGCTGCGCGACCTCGATCGCCTCCTGATGGAAGAAACCGGCCTGCCGGTGCTGGTGGCGGAAGATCCGCTCACCTGCGTGGTGCGGGGCTCGGGCATGGCGCTCGAGCGCATGGACCAGCTGGGATCGATCTTCTCCTACGAGTGATCCGATAGACAAGACCGGGGCCGCTAAGCGGCCCCGGTTCATTGGCGCGGGAGCGCCGGATTATTGGAAGTCATGGAATACAGTCCTCCGCCACTTTTCAAGCAAGGCGCTTCGGCTCGGGTCAAGATGACGGTGTTCGCGTGCATATCGATCGTGCTGCTGCTGGTCGACTCGCACATGCGCACCCTGGCCACCGTGCGCCAGGTCGTGGGCACCGTGCTGCATCCGCTGCAGATGGTGGCGCTGCTGCCGCGCGACGCCATCTATGGCGCCGGCGAATATTTTTCCTCGCTGTCGGAGATGAAAAAACAGGTCGATGAACTCAAACGCCAGCAGATCGCCGACGCCCAGGCCCTGCAGCAGGCGCAGTTGCGCACGGCCGAAAACAACCAGCTGCGCCGCCTGATGGGCGCGCGCGAGCAGGTGCCTACCAGGTCGATGCTGGCCGAAGTGCTGTACGACGCGCGCGACGCCAGCAGCCGCAAGATCATCCTCGACCGCGGCACCAACAGCGACGTGGCCCTGGGTCTGCCCGTGATCGACAACCAGGGCGTGGTGGGGCAGGTCACGCGCGTGTTCCCGTTCACGTCCGAAGTCACGCTGCTGACCGACAAGGACCAGGCGATTCCCGTGCAGCTGCTGCGCAACGGACTGCGCAGCGTGGCCTATGGCCGCGGCAAACCGGGGTCGCTCGAGCTGCGCTTCACCGCCCCCAATGCCGACATCAAGGTGGGCGACATCGTGGTTACCTCGGGCCTGGACGGCGTGTACCCGGCCGGCCTGGCCGTGGCGCGCGTGACGCAAGTCGACAGCAATGCCAACGGCGCCTTCGGCGGGGTGATCTGCCAGCCGCTGGCCGGCATCCAGAACAACCGCCAGCTGCTGATTTTGATGTCCACGCCCGAGATGCCGGTGCGCCCGCCCGACGAGGAGCCGCGCGTGCCCAAGAAGGGCAATACCCGCATGGCGCCGATCAAGGACGCGCCGAAGGAAGAAAGCGCGGCCGCCGCCGGCGCCGCCCTGAGCGCCGCCGCGCCCACTTCGGGCCTGATACCGAAGATGGCGCCTGCCACCCCTGCACCCGGGGCGGCAGCGACCACGCCGGCCACCACGCCCGCAAAGGAACCGGCACGATGAACCGTCCCCAATACATCCTGCTGCCGGTCAGCCCGCTGTTCATCGCATTCAGCCTGCTGATCGCCTTTTTACTGAACCTGCTGCCGTGGGGCCACCTGATCGGCGTGCCCGATTTCGTAGCCGTGGCGCTGGTGTTCTGGGGCGTGCACCAGCCGCGCCGGGTGGGCATCGGCACCGCCTTTTTCCTCGGCCTGCTGATGGACGTGCACGACTCCACGCTGCTGGGCGAGAACGCGCTGTCGTACACGCTGCTGTCGTACTTTGCCATCATGCTGCACCGGCGCGTGACGTGGTTCCCGCTGCTCACGCAGGCCATGCACGTGTTCCCGCTGCTGGTGATGGCGCAGGCGATCCAGCTGGTGATCCGCTTTTTCGTGTCGGGTAAATTCCCGTACTGGTACTTCTTTGCCGAAAGCGTGGTGGCGGCGGGCCTGTGGCCGATCGTCTCGTGGCTGCTGCTGGCGCCCCAGCGGCGCGCGGTGGACCGCGACCATACCCGCCCGATTTGACCGGCATCGGGCGGCATGACTGAACTCAAGGACAACCAGCTGGAACTGCACAAGTTCCGCCTGCGCCTGACGGTGCTGGGCGGACTGGTGTTCCTCTGTTTCGGCCTGCTGCTGGCGCGCTTCATCTGGCTGCAGGTCGTCAAGCACGAAGACTATGCGGTCAAGGCCGAGGACAACCGCATCTCGCTGGTGCCGATCCAGCCCAACCGGGGCCTGATCGTGGACCGCAACGGCGTGCTCCTGGCCCGCAACTACTCGGCCTTTACGCTGGAGATCACGCCGTCCAAGCTGACCGGCACGCTCGACGAAACCATCGACGCACTGTCGAAACTGGTGGCGATCGACATCAAGGACCGCAAGCGCTTTCGCCACCTGCTGGAAGAATCGAAGCGTTTCGAGAGCGTGCCGCTGCGCACCCGCCTGACCGACGAGGAGGTGGCGCGCTTCTCGGCCCAGCACTTCCGCTTTCCCGGCGTGGAAATCCAGGCGCGCCTGTTTCGCCAGTACCCGCTGGGCGAGGTCGCGTCGCACGTGATCGGCTTCATCGGCCGCGTCAACCAGGCCGAGGCCCGCGCCCTGGCCGACAGCGACGACGCCGCCAACTACAATGGCGCCGACCATATCGGCAAGGAAGGCCTGGAAAAAAGCTACGAGAAGCAGCTGCACGGCACCACCGGCTACGAAGAGGTGGAAGTGTCGGCCGGCGGGCGCGCCGTGCGCACGCTGTCGCGCACGGCGCCGGTGTCGGGCAACAACCTGCGCCTGTCGCTCGACATCCGCCTGCAGGAGGCGATCGAGAAGGCCTTCGGCGACCGCCGCGGCGCGCTGATCGCGATCGAGCCGGCCACCGGCGACGTGCTGGCGTTCGTCTCCAAGCCGAGCTTCGACCCGAACCTGTTCGTCGAGGGCATCGATCCGGTCAGCTGGGACACGCTCAACAACGACCCGGACAAGCCGCTGCTGAACCGCGCGCTGCGCGGCACCTATCCGATCGGCTCGACCTACAAGCCGTTCCTCGCGCTCGCTGCGCTCGAGCTCGGCAAGCGCCGCCCCGAACAGGTGATCTACGACCAGGGCTTCTTCATGTTCGGCGGCCACCGCTTCCGCGACAGCAACAAGGTGCCGCTCGGTCCGGTCGACATGCACAAGTCGATCGTCAAGTCGAGCGACATCTATTACTACCAGGTCGCCAACGACCTCGGCGTCGATCTGATGTACGAGCAGCTGCTGCCGTTCGGGTTCGGGCGCAAGACCGGCATCGACATCGACGGCGAGGTGACCGGCTTGCTGCCCTCCACCGAGTGGAAGCGCCGGGCGTATCGCAAGCCCGAGCAGCAGAAGTGGTACGCGGGTGAAACGATTTCGCTGGGCATCGGCCAGGGCTACAACAACTTCACGGCACTGCAGCTTGCCACCGCCACCGCCACGCTGGTGGCGGGTGGCCAGCGCTTCAAGCCCCGGCTGGTGAGCGATATCGAAGACATCGTCACCCGCGAGCGCAAACGCGTGGCCAGCGATGCGCTCGAGCCGCTGCCGTTCAAGCGCGAACACGTGGAGCTGATCACCAAAGCGATGTATGGCGTGACGCAGGAAGGCACGTCCACCCGCGTGTTCATGGGCGCCGGCTACCA